>NZ_JAMYQF010000002.1:0-256216 GCF_040320745.1 Mesorhizobium sp. M0621
CACCGACACGCCGCTCACTCGCTACAGCGCTACTAACGGCGCGCTCGTGAGCGGCTTCGCTACCGCCGAGCTACACCACCTGATGGGACACGACCCCGTTACGAGCCCGCGGCTCCGGTCTCGAGCAGATCGGCATAGTGGCGGCGCGCCACGTCGGGGTGTGAACGCAGCCGGCTTTTGAGCACATTGGTCCCGACATCGCGAAACAATGGGTTGTCGGGATCGCTTGCCGGTCCGCGCGCCTGCGCCGCCAGTTCCTCGGAAAGGCTGAGAAGCGGGATGGTCGCATCGAGCCGCGCGCTGAAAAAGAAGGGAACGGAGATCCGCTCGACGCCGGCAGGCGGCGTCACGACGCGGTGCACGGTGGCGCGCAGGTAGCCATTCGATGCCAGTTCGAGCAGTTCGCCGATGTTGACGACCAGCGTTCCGGGGATCGGGTCGACATTCACCCAGCTTCCGTCATAATCGACCTGCAGCCCCTTGTTGTCGTCCTGCAGCAGCAGGGTCAGGAAGCCGCCATCCTTGTGCGCGCCGACGCCCTGGTCGCCTCCGGTCGCGTCACGGCCGGGATAGCGCACGATCTTCATGCGATGGTTGGGCGAGTCGCGGTAGATCGCGTCGAAGGCGTCCTCGGGCTGATCGAGCGACAGCGCGAAGGCCTTCAGCAAGCGGATCGCCACTGCCGTCGCCTTGGTCTGCCACGCCAGCAGCGCCGGCTTGAGTTCCGGCAATGCCTGGGGCCATTGGTTCGGCCCTTGCAGCCGCGTCCAGGGCGCGACTCCCGGCCCTTGCGCTATGGGCTGGCGCTCGACGCCGATGTCGAGCTGCTCACGCCAGTCGGCCGCGCCCTTGGTCAGTTCGCCACCGGCGCGGGTGTAGCCGCGAAACTGCTGGGATTTGACCATTTCGATCGCCAGCTTGTCGGCCTCGGGCAACGCGAAGAATCGGCGCGAGGCATCGAGCACGTCATCGATCTCCGAGGCGGAGATTCCGTGGCCGCTGAGGTAGAAGAAGCCGACATCCCGGGCCGCCGTACGCAGGTCCAGGAGAAAGGTACGATATTCGGAGGCCCCTTGTTCGAGACGGCTCAGATCGAGCACCGGCACAATTCTGGGCATGGTCAGTTTCCTTCATTTCTCTGCCTGGTGGATCTAAGCAGCTTTCAATTCTCTCTCGCCCTCCGCCTGATCGAGCGCCTGGTCGAGATCACGGATGATGTCGTCGGGATGCTCGATGCCGATCGACAAACGGACATAGCCGGGCGTCACGCCGGTCGCGAGTTGGTCCTCGGGTGAAAGCTGGGAATGCGTCGTGGTCGAAGGGTGGATTGCCAACGATCTTGCGTCGCCGATATTGGCAACGTGATACAGCAGCTTCAGCCCATTGATGAAGCTGCGCCCCGCCTCGCGGCCATCCTTCAGCTCGAAACCGACCAAGGCGCCAAAGCTGCCGTTTCGCAGATAGTGGTCGGCCCGCCGTTTCTCTTCACCCGACTGGTAGCGCGGGAAGATGACGTTCGAGACTTTCGGGTGGGCCTTCAGATACTCCGCCACCTTGATCGCATTCTCGCTATGCTGGCGAATGCGGAGCGGCAGCGTCTCCAGCCCCTGCAGCAGCTGGAACGCGCTGAAGGGGCTGATCGCGGCGCCGATATCGCGCAACAGCACGGTCCTGATGCGCACGATGTAGGCGACGGGTCCGAGCGGCTTGACCGCTTCCACCCAGATCTTGCCATGGTAGCTCGGATCCGACTGGTTGAGCGTGGGAAAGCGCTCGGCATGCTCTTCCCAGGGAAAATTGCCACCGTCGATGATGAGGCCGCCGATCGTCGTGCCGTGGCCGCCGATATATTTGGTGGCGGAGTAGACGACGACGGCAGCGCCATGGTCGAACGGCCGCAGGATCAGCGGCGCTGCCGTGTTGTCGACGATGAGCGGCACGCCGAGCGACCGGCCGATGTCGGCGACTTCCTTGATCGGGAAGACATGCAGCTTGGGATTGGGCAGCGATTCCGCGTAGTAGGCGCGTGTCCGGGCGTCGGTGGCGCGACGGAAATTCTCTGGATCGGACGGATCGACGAACCGAACCTCGACGCCGACATGCTTCAGCGTTGCGGCAAACAGTGCCCAGGTCCCGCCATAGAGATCGGTCGATGAGACAATGTTGTCGCCGGCGCCGGCGAGGTTGAGAACCGAATAGGCGGAAGCAGCCTGTCCGGACGAAACGGCCAGCGCCGCGACACCGCCTTCGATCGCCGCTATGCGCTGCTCGAAGGCGTCCTGTGTCGGGTTGGACACACGCGTGTAGATGTGTCCGTCCTCATCGAGCGAGAACAGCTTGTCGGCATGATCCGTGTCCCGGAACTGGTACGACGTCGTCTGGTAAATCGGCACCGCGACCGCGCCTGTCGCTGGGTCGGAACGGTATGTGCCGCCATGCAGGGCCAGCGTTTCGGGTGCAAGGTTCTCGAGCGTCATCGTCAATTCTCCGTTCAAGCGATGGGAATGAGTTCGGCGCGGCCCTGGGCCGCGAGGAGGTCGGCATGATGGCGTTGGGCGACATCGGGATGTGAACGCAGCCGGCTCTTCAGGGCGTTCTGCCCGGAATTGCGGAACAGCGGATTTTGCGGATCGCGCGTGATGCCGCCGGCTTGCGCTTTCAGATGAGGAGCGAGTTCCAGCAAGGGCACCTCGGCATCGAACGGCGCGCCCAGGAAGAATGCCACCGAGAGCCGATCGGCACCGGCCGGCGGCGTGACGACGCGGTGAACCGTCGCCTTCAGATAGCCGTCCGTCGCCATTTCGAGGAGTTCGCCGATATTGACGACGAACGTGCCCGGGCGCGGCTCTGCGTCGATCCAGCCGCTCTCGGTTTCAACCTCCAGTCCCTTTTGCTTCTCTTGCAGCAGCAAGGTCAGAAAACCGCTGTCCTTATGCGCGCCGACGCCTTGCTCGCTCTCGGTCGCATCGCGGCCCGGATAGCGGATGATCTTGATGAGGTGATTGGGCGTACCGCGATAGATCGAGGCAAAGATGTCCTTGTCCTGCTCGAGCGCGATGGCAAAGGCCTGCAGCAGCCTGGTCGACAGGTCGGTGAGCTCCGATTGCCAGTTGAGCAGCACTGGCTGCAGCTCCGGCAGAGCGTTCGGCCATTGGTTTGGACCCTCCAGCCGGGTCCAGACAGGCAGCTTTGGATCGAGAGGGAAGGCCGGCGCCTCGGAGCCTATATCGACCTGCTCACGCCAGTTGCGCTGACCCTTGGTCCGTTCCTGGCCGACACGGTTATAGCCGCGAAAATGTGGCGAGTTGACCATTTCGATTTCGAGCTTGGCAGCCTCGGGAAGCCCAAAGAATTGCCTGGAAACGCGCAGCACATCATCGATCTGCGACTGGGCGATCCCATGCCCTGTCAGGTAGAAAAAACCGACGTCGCGGGCGATCGACCGCAGATCCTCCAGAAAGGAATGCCGTGAAGCAGACCCGCCGTCAAAGCGGGAGAAATCCAGAATGGGCAATTGGCGAGGAGAAGTAGAATCAACCATTGTCAAGCACTCTGGATATGGATAGCGCGTTTAAGGTGACACGCCGTGCGTCCCGATCAAAGCAACGGATGATCCAATCTGAGGGCGCATGAAAGAAAGTCGGCGCTGCATATTATCACTTTTACGGAAAATAATATTTTTGGCGGCTATTCTCTGCACGATGCGTCTGCTTGGTTTCCTTCGACTATCCCTTAGCCATGAGACAACACTAACCACGGCGCGACACCTTCCTCGTTCGCCGCACCGATCGCAAAGCACCTCTATTCCGCCGCCGCCCGGTTGACCTGCTCGCGGCTGCGCTCCCAGGACAGACCTGGGACCGCCGCCAGCAACGCACGCGCGTAGTCGGATTGGGGTCGCGTCAAAACCTGCTTCGCCGGTCCATCCTCGACGATCTTGCCGTTCTGCATGACAACGATGCGGTCGGCGATCGCCGAGGCGACACGCAGGTCGTGCGTGATGAACAGCATCGACAGGCCGAGGTCGCGTTTGATTTCCGCCAGAAGGTCGAGGATCTGCGCTTGTATCGAGACATCCAAGGCCGAGACCGGCTCGTCGGCGACGAGCAGATCGGGCTCGAGCATGAGTGCTCGCGCCAGACCGATGCGCTGCCTTTGGCCTCCCGAGAAAGCGTGCGGAAATCGACCGGCCGCACTGGGATCAAGTCCGACTCGGACAAGAAGACGGGACATGCGCTCCTCGGCTCCCTCGCGCGAAAGGCCGTTGACGATCGCGGCTTCGGTCAGGATGCGGCGGACGCGATGGCGAGGATTGAGGGAGGCGAAGGGATCCTGAAACACCATCTGGATACGCGGACGCAAAGTCCGTTCGCGTGTCGTCCCGGCGAGATCACGCCCGTCAAAGCGCAGGCTGCCTTCATCCCAGTCGGCCAGCCCCACGACGCATTGGCCGAGCGTCGTCTTGCCCGAACCGGATTCACCGACCAAGGCGACCGTCTCGCCTCGCCCGATCGCCAGGCTGACGCCGTCGAGTGCCCTGGTGGCGGATATTTGCCGCCGCCATGGCGCGCGGCGATCGCGATAGGTCTTGGTCAGCCCGCGGACCACGAGAAACGGATCCCCTGCATCCTGTCTGTCCGTTGCATTGGCATGCAGAACCGGAACGGCTTCGATCAGACGGCGTGTGTAAGGCTGCGACGGCGCTTCGAGGACATCATGCGCCCGGCCGGCCTCAACCACCCGCCCCTCTTTCATCACCACGACACGGTCGGCAATGTCGGCGACCACTCCGAAATCATGCGTAATGAACAGGATCGCGAGGCCGAGCCTTTCGCGGATTTCAAGGATCAGCCGCAGGATTTCAGCCTGGGTCGTGACGTCGAGCGCGGTGGTTGGCTCATCGGCTATCAGCAGGTCCGGGTCGTTGGCGATCGCCATGGCGATCATCACCCGTTGCCGCTGCCCGCCCGAAAGCTGGTGCGGGTAGCGGCGGATGATCGTCTCGGGATCCGGAAGCCTGGTTGCCCGCGCCAGCTCCAGCACGCGAGCGGCGCGCGCCCTGCGGTCACCACCGTCATGCGCGGCGAGCGCTTCCTCGATCTGGCGCCCGATGGTCAGCACCGGATTGAGCGCACTCATCGGTTCCTGGAAGACAAAGCCTATGCGCTTGCCGCGCAGCAGGCGGAACGAGGCCTCGCTGATCCCGGCAATGTCGCGGCCGTCAAAACGGATCGCGCCAGCGGCGACCTGAAGTTGCTTTGCCGGCAACAGACCGGCAATGGCAGCTGCCAGCACGGATTTGCCGGATCCGGATTCGCCGACCAGGCAGAGCACTTCGCCACGGTCGATGCGCAGCGACACGCCTTCTACGGCCATTGCCCGATCGGCATCGACCGGCAAGGCAATGGAGAGGCCGTCGATCTCGACTAGGGCACTCATGCGCGCCCGCCACGAATGCTGTTTCTAGGATTGAGCCAATGGTTCAGGCCGTCGCCGACAAGGTTCAGGGAAAGTACGGTGAGGAAAATCGCCAGGCCCGGAATGGTCGACAGCCACCAGTTGACGCGAAAGGCGGTCCTGCCGGTGCCGAGCAGATAACCCCAGGAGACGAACTCGCGATTGCCCAGACCAAGGAAGCTGATACCGGACTCGATCAGGATGACCGTCGCCGTCATCAGCGAAGCGGCAACGATCACCGGCGACAGCACGTTGGGAAGGATGTGCCCGCAGATGATGCGGGCTGTCGACAGCCCGCCAACCCGTGCCGCCGGCACGAAGTCCTGGTTCACGAGGCTGAGCACCTCGGCCCGGACCAGCCGTGCGATCTGCGGCCAGCTGACGATTGCGATGGCCAGGATGATCGAGGTCAACGAAGGCGCGACGATCGCCACGATGACGACCGTGAGCAGGAAACTCGGGATGGTCTGGAAGAACTCGGTGAACCGCATGGCGACGTCGTCGACCCAGCCGCCAAAATAGCCGGCGACAGCACCTATCGCCGTGCCGAAGGCGACGGCGAGCAGCGTCACCGCCAAAGCGATCAGCAGCGTGACCTGTGCCCCGTGGGCGATGCCGGCGGCAAGATCACGGCCGAGCATGTCGGTGCCGAACAGATGACCCGGGCTGAAGGGCGGCAGGTTCGGGCGCGCAACCATGCGCCAGGGATCGCCGGGAAAGAGAACACCGGCGAAGATCGCCATCAGCAGGATCGCGATCAGGATCAGCGCGCCGGCGACGGCGCCCGGATGCCTGAGGAACGAGTTTCGCAGAAGGGCCATGGCCTCAAGCCCCCAGTTCGATGCGCGGATCGGCGGCAACGTAGAGAAAATCCGCGACTAGATTGATGACGACGACGATTGCCGAGGTGATGAAGAAGATCGCCAGCAGGAGGTTGTAGTCGCGCTGCATGAGGGCATCGAAGGCGAGACGCCCGACGCCTGGCCAGGCGAACACCGTCTCGATCAGGATCGACCCGCCGATCAGTTGGCCGGCCTGCAAGGAGGCGAAGGTGATGATCGGCAGCAGCGCGTTCCTCAGAACATGCTGGCGCCAGATCAGACCCGGTTTCAGACCCTTGGCCCTGGCGGTGCGGACGAAATCGCGATCGAGCACGTCGAGCACCGAGGCGCGCGTCACGCGCATGTAGATGGCCATGTAGAACAGGCCGAGCGTCAGCGCCGGAAGAATGAGATGAACGGCGACATCCGCGACAAGGGAGAGATCCGACCCGCCCTCGCCCACCGTCTGCATGCCGTAGGATGGCAGCCAGTTCAGCCAGACCGAAAACAGCAGGATCGCCATCAGGCCGGTCCAGAACAGCGGCATGGCAAAGAACATCACCGAAATGCCGGTGAGCACGGTGTCGAGCAGACTGCCGGCGTGCCGGGCGGCGATCGACCCGAGCGTAATGCCGGCCGCCAGCGCAAAACCAAATGCCGTCAATGTCAGCAGCAGTGTCGCCGGCAGACGTTCGGCGATGATGTCAATGACAGGACGCTGGTCCCGATAGGACTGGCCGAAGTCGAGACGCGCCAGCGACTTGGTGTAGATCCACAATTGCTCGGGAACAGAACGATCGAGCCCGAGGTCATGGCGCAGTTCCTCGACAAAGGCCGGGTCGGCCGCGCCCTGATCTCCGGCCAGTACCGATGCCGCATCTCCGGGTGCCAGCCGAAGCAGTACGAAGTTGAGGACGATAACGCCAAACAGAATGAGAACCGCGCGGGCAGCCCGTCCCGTCAGGAAGCCAAGACGACCCATCTCATCCGGCTCCGCGGCTATTTCGCCAGCCAGACATCGGCGAAATTCTCGTCGGTGCCGAGACCGGTGGTGATCAGGTTGCGGACCTTGGTTCGGTAAAGCGTCGGAAAGACGATGTCGTGCGTCCAGATGAGCGGTACGTCGACGGAAATGATCTTCTGGGCTTGCGAATAGAGCGTCTTGCGCTTGTCGAAATCATTCTCATGCGCGGCATCGGCAAGAAGCTTGTCGACGGCCGGGTTGGAATAGCCATGCACGTTGCCGCCGGTCGTGCCCGCATTGTCGCCTTCGAGCGTGGTATAGGCGTAGCTGATGCCGATCGCCGGGTCGGGCGTGGTGTAGACAAAGTTCTCGGCAAGATCATAGTCGAAGGTGGTGAGCCGCTTGAACCAGCCCGGCACATCGGTTGCCACGATGTTGACCTTGATGCCGACAGGCGACAGCGCCTCCCGGATATATTCCGCCTCGCGCTGCCACAGCTCGCCATAGGGCAGAGGAACGAACTGCAGTTCGAAACGCACACCGTTACCGTCGGGTTTCAGGCCAACCTCGTCGAGGATGGCATTTGCCTTGGCCGGATCGAATTCATATTTCGTTTCGACCGATGAGTCCTTGAACCGCGACAGGCGCGACAGCGGACCGTTGGTCTCGTGGCCGAATCCGCCAAAGATCGTGTCGATGATGAACTGGCGATCGATCGCATGCGCGATCGCCTGGCGCACACGCGCATCATCGAGGGGCTTGTGGCGATTGTTGAGGTGGATGTAGCCGACCGGTTGAAGAAATTCCCAGCCTGCTTCGGTCAGTTGCACGCCATCGAGCCCGGCCAACCGCGTGATGTCGAAATTCTCGACGTCGCCCGCGCGCAGCACATCCACCTGGCCGGTTTCGAAGGCGACGGCGCGGCTGTTGGCGTCAGGGATGACATGGAAGAAGATGTCATTCAGATGGGGCTTGCCGGCGTCCCAATAGTCGGGGTTGCGGACAAGGTGGATAAACGAGCCCTTCTTCCACTCCGCGAATTTGAACGGGCCGGTGCCGATGAATTTGCTGTTTGCCTCGGCAGTGCGAAAGTCCGTCACCCCTTCATAGAGGTGGGCCGGCAGCACGGCGGTGTTGTGCACATAGATGAAGGCCGGGTACGGCGCCTTGAGCGTGAACACCACGGTGTAGTCGTCCGGCGTGGCGATATCCTTCACCTCCGCCAGATTGAGCCGCGAGCGGGCCTGAAGTGCGGGCAGAAATTTCTGGAAGCTGAACACCACGTCCTTGGCCGTGAACGGCTGGCCGTCGTGCCATTTGACGTCATGGCGCAGGTTGAAGGTGTAGACCAGGCCGTCATCGGAAATCGACCAGCTTTGCGCCAGACGCGGCAGCGGCTTCAGATCGGGCGAATAGGTCAACAGGCTCTCATAGATCTTGTTGCCGACATAGGTCGTCGGGCCGAGGCGGTTGACGCCGACATTGACCGTCGGCGGCTCGGGCTGGACGATCAGGTTGAGCGTCCCGCCTGCCTCCTGTGCCGCAAGTCCGGTCAGCGTCAGGAGCGTGACTGCCAGGGACAGCATGATGGTTCGCAACAGGCGGGAGATCATCGTGAATCCACCTTGTAGAATGATTGATCGCGGGGCCTGAGATGTCGCCCCGCGGGATAGTGTGGTTCCGCAGGATGGCGCGCCTGACCTGCCTCTAGCGAACTGCGGCGCCAGTTTGTGCACTAAGATTATAGACAAAGGGGATTATGATAAGGGAACGCGCTTCACCGATATCGGGCAGAGCGAATATTTTTCCCAATATCCGTGCTGAAATGAGAGCGAATTGCCTGATGGCGGGCGGTCACGACAGGCCCGCCGGGTCGCGCCATCTGGTTATGATATCGACGGCGAACGTAGAGAACACGAACGATACCGCGGCGAAGACCGTCGTGCCGATGACGACCGGAAAATCGCCTTCAAGTGCCGAGTTGATGGCCAGCCGGCCGACGCCATCCAGCCCGAAGATCGTCTCGGTGACGATCGCACCGCCCATGATGACGGCGAGTTCCAGACCGCCGAGCGTGATCACCGGATTGAGGGCGGCCTTCAACGCATGATCGTAGTAGACCCGCCATTCCGGAACACCCTTGGCGCGCGCGGTCCTTATGTAGTCCTCGCCAAGGATCTCGAGCATGCTGGCGCGAACCAGCTGCTGGAAAATGCCGATCTCGGCAAGCGCCAACGTCAACCACGGCAGCGCCAGATGGCGGGCCCATTCGAATGGATTTTCCGTCAGCGGAACGTAACCGCTGCTTGGAAACCAGAAGACCCCATAGTTGGAGAGCTGGAAGAACAGGAAGTAGGAAATCAGGATGCCGGAGAGGAACGTCGGCACCGACAGGCTTACATAGGCGAAGCCCGATATCAGCCTGTCCAGCCAGGAGCCTTGCCGGCGCGCGGCAATCACGCCAAGCAGGATCGAAAACGTCATCCAGATGACGACTGCACCAAGGGCGAGCGATAGCGTCACTGGCACCTTGGACAGGATGAGATCGGTCACCGGTGTCTGCTTGCGGAAGGAGTAGCCCAGCGCCGGCGGCCAGTGAGCAAGCCCCATCGGCGCGCCCTGGATATCAGGGCCGCGGTAGAGATAGTACCACAGCTGCAGATACCATGGCTCGTTGAGCCGCAGCGCGTGCGCTATGGCATCGATCGCCTGCTGGCTGGCGTTGCGCGGCGCCAGCATGGCGGCCGGATTGCGATAGGCTATGCGGGTGATGAAGAACGCGGTCACCAGCACGATGAGGAGCGTCGAAAGCGCTCTGAAGATCAGCCCGCCTGTATGCCGGATCATCGCGTCACCCGCTGCGGCGATGGGGATCGAGGACGTTGCGCAGGCCGGCGCTCAGCGTGTTGAATCCAGCCACGGTCAGAAACAGGGCGATGCCGGGACCGAGCAGGAACCAGGGCTGCAACTGGTAGAGGGAAGAGCGCTGCGCCTCGGCGATCATGTTGCCCCAACTCGGCTGCGGCGCCTGCACGCCGACGCCGAGGAAGGAGAGCGTCGCTTCGGCAATGATGTTGGTCGGCAGTTGCACCGCCCAGTAGACCAGGATCACCGGCGCGATGTTGGGCAGGATTTCGCGCACGATGATCCTGGTCTTCGAGGCGCCGATAGTCTGCGCGGCCTCCACCAACGCGCTGTGGCGCAAGACAAGCACAAGGCCACGCGTCAGGCGGGAGAAATACGTCCAGGAGAACAGGGTTATGATCAGGACGACCACCAACGAGGGCGCAACCAGCGGCTTGCCGTCGGTGCCCCGGTTGAGCGACAGGAGGCTGAGCGCGGTGACGATGAACGGGAAGGACAAAGCGACGTCCACGGCCTGCGAAATGATGCGGTCGACACGGCCGGCAAGAAATCCGCTGACGAGGCCGATGGCGGTGCCGATGATCATGGCAAGCGTGGTCGCCGGGATGGCGATGGCCAGCGATACGCGCGCGCCGTAGAGCGTCCTCACCAGCACATCGCGGCCATTGCCGTCGGCGCCAAGTGGAAATTCGAGCGTGGGGCCGGTCGGCAGCCCCATCTCGGTCAATGCGGTATCGCGGAACTGCTCGGTCACCCCGTGCCCCAACAGCCATGCGACCACGGGCGCCAGCAGCGCACCGGCGGTGACAAAGCCTATGATCAGCGCGCCAATGCGGAAGGAACGCTCGCGCAGCAGTGCATGGAGAAGCAGCGACCTGTATGATTTCACGACCTCGCCATGTCCTAGCAGGACATGATCCTGGACGGACGCCAGGGCACGGATCTCAGGCATGCGCGGCGATCCGCTCGGGAACCGGGTTGCGCTGCAAAGCCTTGCCGGGGATCGCGTCTATCAGCCGGATTGTGTAGGGGTGCCGGGGAGCGCCGAAGACACGGGCTGTCTCGCCGGCTTCCACGATGACGCCCTTCTCCAGCACGATGACGCGGTCGCACAGTTCCGACACGACACCCAGATCGTGCGAGATGAACAGCAGCGACAGGCCTCGCTGCCGGCGAATGGTCTGCAGCAATGTGATGATCTTCGCCTGTGTCGTGATGTCGAGTGCCGATACCGGCTCGTCGGCGACGATCAGCGACGGTTCGAGCGCAATGGCGCGCGCGATGGCGACGCGCTGCCGCTGGCCACCTGAAAGCTGGGCCGGGAAACGGTCCAGCACGTCGTCGGGAAGCTCAACGTCGCGCACCAGGTCTTCGACGCGCCTGCGGATCGCCACCGCGTCCAGTCTGGTGCCGATAATGAAGGGTTCCGCCAGAATGGACCGGATGCGCCGCCGCGGGTTGAGGCTTGCATAGGGGTCTTGGAAGATGACCTGTATGTCCGACCGCAATTGCCGGTCGAAAGCGACGCCGCCGGCACCCGGACGGGAATAGCTACGCTCACGCAACGAGATGCTGCCTTCGTCCGGCTGGTCGAGGCCGGCGACCAGCCGGCCGATCGTCGACTTGCCGGAACCGGATTCGCCGACGAGGCCGACAATCTCGTTCTCGCGGATGCTGAACGAGATATCCTTAAGGACTGGCCTGATCAGAGCGCCCGCAGCGGAGCGGCCTGCGAAGGAACGCGCGACTGCCGCGACGGAAAGCAGGTCGGGCGCCACAGGCAAGGATGGCCGAGCCACGCGGGCAGCCAGTCCGCCAAGCCGCGCTGCGCCGAGCAGCTCCCTGGTATACGCCTGGCGCGGTGCCCGGTAGATCAGCTCGGCCGGCGCCTGCTCCACCACATGTCCCGCACGCATCACCAGGACATCGTCGGCAATGTCCGAAACGACGGCCAGATCGTGGCTGACGAAGATCATTGCCGTGCCATGGTCCTGCTGAATTCGCTTCAGCAGATCGAGGATCGACGCCTGCACGGTCACGTCGAGCGCCGTTGTCGGTTCGTCGGCGATGATGAGGCCGGGATTGAGCGCGATCGCCGCGGCGATCATCACACGCTGGCGCATGCCGCCGGAGAACTGCCTGGGATAGTCGTTCACACGGGCCGAAGGATCGAGGATGCCGACATCGGCCAGAAGATCTAGAACGCGCTGACGCAATTCCCCGCGTCCCACCCTGCGGTGGGCGGTGATCGCTTCGGCGATCTGCTGGCCGATGGTCTTCAGTGGATGAAGGTTGCTGAGCGGATCCTGGAAGATGAAGCCGATGTCGGCGCCTCGCCGCCTGCGCAGGTCGCCGGCGCCGAGGCCCAGTATCTCATCACCCTTGTGCAGGACGCTGCCGAGGACGCCCGCGGCCGGTGGCAGAAGGCCGGTGGCGCCGAGCAGCGACACGCTCTTGCCCGAGCCCGATTCACCGACGATGGCGAGCGTCCTGCCCGGCTCGACGGAGAACGAGACGCCATGCACCACGTCCACGCCGCCGAACGCGACGCGCAGATCGGCGACAGAGAAGATGGCCACGCGCGCCTCCTTTACCGGTCCGGCCTTGCTACTGCTTGAGAGCGATGTTGGTGATGTCGGCATTGACCGCCAGCGACGACCACACCCAGTTGGCGAGACGATCGGAGGTGACCACGACCTTGCGCTTCTCGAACAAAGGGATCCACGGCAGGTCGGCCGAGACCAGTTGGTCGGCCTTCGTCCAGATCGGCCCCGGATCGTCGGACGGATAAGCCTGCGCCGCGAACTTGTTGAGCTCCGGATTGCTGTAGCAGATGGCGTGGACATTGCCGGTGCCGCAGGGCGCCGCGTCCGAGTTCAGCCAGCCGCCGAGCAGCATGCGCGTGCTCGGTCCCTGCCAGTCGGGAGAGAAGGTGCCGCCCAGGGAAAGATCCCAACGGCTCTTCGGATCCTGGATGAAGGCGTACCATTGCGTCGGCGGGATCGGGATCAGGTTGAGCGTGATGCCCGCCGCCTCCAGATCCTCCTTCGCGGTCACCGCGATGGCTTCGAACTGTGCGTTGCCACGATAGATGGCGTCAAAGGCAATGCCATTCGGATAGCCCGCCTCGGCAAGCAATTGCTTGGCCTTGGCCGGATCGCCCCTGTAGCTCTCGGTCGGGTACGGATCGAACTTCTCGAAACCGAGGATGGTGGAGGTGATGATCTGGGTGAGCGGCACAGCGCCGATCGAACCGGCTTGGGTCTGCGCCAGATGCTCGCGGTTCACCGCATAGGTCAGCGCCTGCCGGACCTTCAGTTTGCGCAGCGCCTCGGCTCCGTCGCTCTTGACCTCCGGTCGCTGGTTGAAGGTGATGAAGTTCGCCGATCCACTGTTCGTCACATGGATGTTGGGGCTCTTCTGCGACAGGAAGCGCTGGATCGTCGGGATGGGCGGGATATCGAGATAAAGCGACAGATCGGCCTCGCCGGCGATGATCTTCTGGACGACGCTGTCCTCGCTGTTGGCGGTGAAGTCGATATCGATCTCATCGGCATAGGCCTTGCGCGCCTGGTCGGACCCCGGCTTGAAATTCTTTGCCTTCTTTAGGACCAGCTTCTGACCCTGCTCGTAGGTGTCGACATAGTAAGGGCCGCTGGACGGCAGGTTCTTGCGCGACTCCAGCGAGTCCGGGAAATATTTGGACGCGATCTCCGGCGCCACCGGCGACACGAAGTTCATCGAAAGGATGTTGAGGAAATCGTAGTTCTTGGTGTCCGACTTGATGACCAGCGTGTGCTCATCGGGAGCCGAGACACCGGCAATCTCATGCGTGTCGGTGAAAGCCTTCGTCGCCGCAAGATCTCCCGTCGGCACTTTCGCGAATTCCTTGCAATAGTCGACGAAGCCGGAGATCACGAGGTTGAAATAGTTGATGGCGGCGACCTGCTTGTTGGGATCGCAGAAGCGCTTGACGCCATAGACGAAATCGCCGGCGACGATCTTGCGTTCGGTCGAGCCCGAGAAGAAAACGTCGTCCTTTAGATGGAAAGTGTAGACCTTGCCGTCGTCGCTGATGTCCCAGGACTTGGCGAGATCCGGTACGAGTGTGGTGTCCTCCTTGAGGCCGGCGGGTGAGCCCGGATAGGTCACCAGCTGACGCGTCGTCGCGCGCAGGATTTCCCAGGAATCGATGCTGTAGCCGGTAAGCGGATCGAACGCATCGAGGTCGGACTGGATCGAAGCAATCCGCAGAACCCCACCAGGCTTCAGATCTTCCGCCTGTGTGGAGGCACCAAGTGCAGAAAATACCATCAGGCCAGCGGCAACACCCTTGAATAGATTGCGCGCAATTTTTGTTGCCATTACTTCTCTCCAGTTTACAAAGAAATTCTTTTTACCACCATTACAGTAAGTGATTATAATTTAGAGATAAAATTGTCTATTTTTCAATGCAGCTTTCAAATTGCATTTTATATTAGCACCACCTGTCAAAACATTGTTCCGGAATGCGGCAAGACCGGTGTCGTGAACAGCGTGTCGAGCGTTTCGACCGCGGCGCTGTCGAAGGCATCGAGGCGCCCCGTCTGTGCGAGCTGCCACCATTTCACGCCGCCGAGATAGGCCGCCGAAACCGTAGCCACATCGGTCACCACGGCGGCGGACAGATTGGTGCGCTCGGCCCCCTCTGGCGAGAGGCGCAACCGGGTCGTGTTCTCGGGCAGGATGGCGTCGGAGACTTCCAGCACGACGCTGTCCCGTCCGGCATAGGTTCTAGCGGTCAGGGCCTTTTCCACGTCCAGGAGCCGCAGCCATGTTTCGTCGCGCACAGCCGATACGCGGACGCTCCGAAAATCCTCGAACAGCCATGGCAGCAGATCGTCCGCGGGACGGCTCCAGAAGACGATGCGATGCGGCAGGTCGACCGCCAGCAGATGCGCGACCAGCGCGATATAGGCGGCCGGACTGTAGGCCACGATATCGTCGACCACGATGGTGCGTTCCGAGCTGGTGAACCAGCTGTCGAGGCGGACAGGGTGATAGCGCACGAACCCGGTTTCCGAGCCTTTCTCGCCGTGAATGGCGACATAGGCCGGCGCGCCGCTGTTGGCCTGCCGCAACGCCTGGAAATCCCACCAATAGGACGAGCGCGTGATGACGCCTGCGCGCGGAGCCGACTGGCCTGCATAGATGCGCGCCTGTACTGCCCAGGCATCGTCACTATCGATCAGCCGAACCTGGTCCCTGGACATCAGGCCTACCCGCAGACGCGCGCGCTGCGTGTCGACCTCGAAGCTGACGGACGTGTTGGCGATCGCATAGCCGAAATTGCCGTAGATGCGCGCATCGGAGGCCCGCAAGGTGGCCGCTGCCTCACCCTGTTCGCGCGCGGCGCGAAGCTGCGCCTTGAACATCGCCGTGGCGGCGCCACGCCGCGTATGGGTGGGCAGCACGCCGACATGGGTGACAGCGGCCTGCGGCAGCCAGGCGCCGCCGGGAACCGCGATCCGTCCCGAATAGGAGTCGGTGGTGCCGACGAGCGTCTCACCGTCAAAGGCGCCCCAGGTGCGATCCGGCTCGAACAGTCTGTCGATCAGGGTGTCGTCGATCGGGCCGAGCGACGGCAGGCCGACCATGGCCGTGCGGAAGGTGCGCGCGGCCTGCGCGAGTTCGGCCTTCCCGGTCAGAAGGCGCACATCCGATATCATGACGCCTTCCGCGTGGGCACGACTTCAGGCTTGTGCGCTTCCGGCTGCGGCGGCTGCGCGTAGGTGCGCGGCTTGGGCAGCGTTTCGGCCAGCAGATATGTGCCGACCTCGCGTGCCCGGTAGGAGACCGGATCGTGGACGGTGTGGGTGCGCGCGTTGCGCCAATAGATGTCGAGGCCATATTTGTTGGCCGTCGAGCGCGCACCCGTCGCCTCGAAGATGCGTGCCGTCACGTCGAGCACGACGTCGTTGGCGACGATCTTGCCCTGGTCGATGATCGTTGCGAGTTCGCCCCATTGTTGCCCGGTGACTGATGAGCCGGCATGCAGTGCCGCCTCGTAGAGCGCAGCGGCCTTGTCGGCTATCGCGATGCCCGCCGCTACGCCTGCGGAGAGCCGGCCGAACAGCACCAGATGGTAGGGATCGTCGATGGCTCGTTCCAGCCCGGACTCCGGCCAAGGCCGGCCAAAGCGGCGGACATGATCGGCGGCGGCGGCAAGGGCGCCCTCGGCGATGCCGAGATAGAAATTGATGAAGATGAGCTGGCTGAACAGGACGCGCAGGCCGTCGCGCAACTCGACATCGCCCTGATAGTCGTCGAGGGCGCTGAGCAGCTCGTCCTCGAAGACCTCGACACGGTCGAAAGTGACGCTGCCGCTCGCCGTTAGCCTCTGGCCGAGATTGTCCCAGTCGGAACCGAAGCTGATACCCTTGCGCGTCGGCGGGATCTGGTAGTGGGCGCGTTTGCCGTTGTCCCACAGGCTGACGGTGATGATTTGCGCCACCGACGCGCCGGTGGCGAAGGTGCGCTTGCCGTTCAGGAAGCGGCGGCCGCCGACGTGCTCGATCTCGTTCCACTGGTCGCGCGGGTTGCTGACGCCGCCCTGGAACCAGCCTTGTGAACCGACGCCGCGTGCCGTCTTTTCCCACTGCTGGCGCGTGCCCAGAATGTAGGTCCAGACGCCGTTGGAATAGTGATAGGCGATCAGCTGCCCGATCGAGCCATCGGCGGCGGCGATGATGCGGCTGATCTTGAGCGCCTGGACAAGGTTTGCGCCGGCGCCGCCGAATTCGCGCGGTGCCGCGAGACCAAGCAGGCCACTGTCGCGCAGCAGCGCCAGTTCTTCCACCGGGTCCTTGTTTGCCCGGTCGCGTTCGAGCGCCGTTGCCGCGAGTTGCCGCGCCACGTCGCGGGCTTTCTCGGCCCAGGTCTCGAATTCGGTGTCGCTGAGGCCGGGATAGATCTGAATGTCCGACATTGTCTTCTCGTCATGCTCCATTGTCGCGGCCACCAAAGGCCAGACATGCTTCAGACTGCGAGCAGCCCGCTCACTCGGCCGCCTCGGCTGTTGCACCCCAACTCGAGCGGTTGCGCGCAGCTGCTCCCGGATGGTCGTCGCGCAGCAGGCGCTGTCCCTCGCCCTGGAAACGCTCGCGGATCGTTGTGCCGGGTGCGCCCCGTTCGCGGATGCGGCCGCGCCGCCGCAGTTCCGGCACCACGAATTCGATGAAATCCTCGAATGTGCCCGGGCTGACGACATAGGCGAGATTGAAGCCGTCGACACCGGATTCATCGGCGATGCGCTCGAGTTCGTCAGCGACCTTTTGTGGCGAGCCGACCAGCTTGGGATGGATGCCGCCGAGCCCGATATAGTCGGCGATCCCGGCCACGGTCCAACGCCGGTCGGCATCGATCCGCGTCAGATTGGCGAGCGCTGAGCGGCCGGCATTGGTCTCGATATATTCGAGTGGATGGTCGAGCGGATATTGCGACCAGTCGACACCGGTCCATGCCGAAAACAGCGCCAGTGCGGCTTCGACGCTGGTGTAGGAGAGATAGTCCTTGTGCTTGGCCTCGGCTTCCTCGTCCGTGGCGCCGGTGATGACGGTAACGGCCGTGATGAACTTTATCGCGTCCGGTGCTCGTCCAAGTTCGACGGCGCGCGCACGGATCGCCTCGATCGAGCGGCGGATGGATGCCGTGCTGGTGCCGCCGAGGAACACCACCTCGCCGTTGCGGGCGGCGAATTCGCGCCCGCGCGGCGAGGTTCCGGCCTGGAACAGAAGCGGCGTGCGCTGCGGACTGGGCTGCGCCAGATGCGCGCCGGGCACGGAGAAATATTTGCCGCGATGGCCGATCGGATGGACTTTTGTGGGATCGGTATAGAGCCCCTTCTCGCGATCGTGCACGACCGCCCCATCCTCCCACGACCCTTCCCAGAGCTTGTAGGTCACATCGAGGAATTCCTGCGCGAGGTCGTAGCGCTCGTCATGATCGATCTGGCGTTCCAGGCCGAGATTCTTCGCCGCCGATTCGAGAACCGAAGTGACGACATTCCAGGCGATGCGGCCCTTGGTCAGATGATCGAGCGTGGTGAACTTGCGGGCGAGAAGATAGGGCTGTTCATAGGTCGTCGACACGGTGATGCCGAACCCAAGATGCCTGGTGGCCGCGGCCATTGCCGAGACCAGCAGCAGCGGGTCGTTCACCGGCGACTGGGCGGCGGTACGCAGCGACGCATCCGGCGTACCCCGGAAGACATCGAGGTGGCCAAGCGCGTCGGCGAGGAACAGCGCGTCGAAGCCGCCGTCGTCGAGAAGCTTGGCCAGCGAGGTCCAGTATTCGAGGCTGGTGTACGTGTTGGCGCGATCGCTCGGATGACGCCAGAGGCCCGCCGACACATGGCCGACCACGGTCATGCCGAAGCCGTTGAGGATGAGAGGCTTGACCGCCTCGCTGGTGGAATTTGTCATGGCTCGGCTCACGAATAGTAGGTTGGCGGCGGCACACGGCCGTTGAGCGCGAAGTCACCGACTTCCAGCACCTTGTAGTGCACGGGATCATGCAGGCTGTGGGTGCGGACATTGCGCCAGTAGCGGTCGAAGCCGAACGAGCGGGCGGTGGAGCGGGCGCCGGTCAGCTCGAATATCCGCGACGTCACTTCCAGGGCGACCTCGGTCGAATGCACCTTCGACTGATAGGCGATGGCAGCAGTGCGGCCGCGTTCTTCCGCGGTGAGATCCCTGCCGCGCTCGAAGGCGCGCTGCACGGCTTCGCCAGCCGCATCCGCGAGTGCCTCCGCGGAAGCCAGCGCGATCGAAAGCCGGCCGAAGCGCTCGACGACCAGCGTGTCCTCGGAAGCTTTCTTCGCCGGCGAGGACAACCATGGCCTGCCGCGCTGGGTGATGTAATCCCTGGCGTCTTCCAGAGCGGCAAGGGCGGTGCCGAGATAGAGTTCGCCGAAGGCCGCATGGACGATCGGCACGTGCAGCGTGGCATGCGGCGGATGAACCGTATCTTCCGGCCAATGCCCGACCAGATCGTCAGCGGATGCGGCGACATTTTCGAGCGTCGCGCTGCCGCTGACCGTCAGCCTCTGGCCGATATTGTCCCAGTCATTGCCGAAGCTGAGGCCGGGCGTCGGATTTGCGACGATGAACTGGCCGATATGACGGCTGGCATCGATGCCTGAAATCCGCGTGCCCTTGGCAAAGCGTACCCAGACCTGCAGCGTATCGGCCACCTGCGCACCACTGGTGAAAGGCTTGGCGCCATCGAGCACGAAGCCGCCGTCCACCTGCCTTGCCTTGACAAGCGGCTCATACGCGGCTTGAGCGATGCCGGCGTGAAACCAGCCCTTTGAGAGAAAACCGTCCAGCCGTTTTTCGATCAAGGTCTTGTTGTTGCCGTCCAGACCAATCGCCGTGCCGAACAGATGGTAGATGGCGATCTGGGCTATCGATGTATCGCCCTTTGCCAGGATGCGGACGATCCTGAGCACTTCGGCCGGCGTCGCGCCACCGCCGCCAAATCGCTTCGGGATATAGATCGTCAGCAGGCCGGCCAGACGCAAAAGGTCTATCTCGGCATGCGGTGCGGCGCCGGCCAGATCGCGCGCGGCGGCGGTGCGCTTGAGTTCGCGCGCGACCTCCTCGGCGCGCTCGGCCCAGCCCTGAAAATCACCGCGCTGCTCGCGCTGAACGGCGGCGTGGATCGTCATGATGCCAACGCCTCCGGCCGGCGGACCTGCGAGGACGCATGTTGTGCCGCGGGGTGATCGGCGGGCACACGGCTGTCGCGCCCGAAGAGCCTGGACCGCAGCGAGGGACCGACATCCTCGCGAATTCGTCCGCGCTTCCGCAGCTCGGGAACGACGTGGGCAGAGAAGTCGATGAAGCTGCCGGGGCTGACCACATGTGTCAGGTTGATGCCGTCGGTATCGGTCGCTTCCAGCCATTGTTCCAGCTCGTCGGCGACGGTCTTCGGGCCGCCGACAAAGGACTTGCCGCGCCCGAAACCACCCTCCGGCGAAAACGCCTGGCGCAGGGTCCACTTGCGACCCGATGACGGGTCGTCGAACATGCGCAGCAGCGAACGGTTGGAATCGGTTTCGGTGTAACGGATGGGCTGGTCGAGATCGTGCCTGGAAAAGTCGATGCCCGTCGTCGCCGAATAGTGCACCAGGGCGCCTTCGACATCGTAGTACGATCTGTAGTCGGCGAGCTTGGCGGCCGCGGCCGAATCGGTCTCGTCCGTGATCACAGAGACCGCGGATATGAACTTGATGCTGCCGGGAGCCCTGCCCTCGTCGCGGGCGAGCTGCTTTACCTGTGCAACATTGCGCCTGATGCCGTCGACGTCGGCGCCGGCGACGAACACCACCTCCGCATGCCGGGCGGCAAAGCGCTGGCCGCGTGGCGAGCCGCCGGCCTGGAACAGCACCGGAACCCTTTGCGAACTCGGCTCCGAAAGATGCGGGCCCGGCACGTTGAAATAGCGTCCGGAATGACCGATCGAATGGACTTTTGCCGGATCGGTATAGAGACCGTCCGGGTTGGCCGCGCTGCCGCGATCGCGCACCAGCGCTCCGTCTTCCCAGGAGCCCTGCCAGAGCTTGTAGGCGACCTCCATGAATTCGTCGGCGATCTCGTAGCGCTCATCATGCGCCACCTGCTTGTCGAGGCCGAGATTGCGCGCGGCGCTGTCGAGCTGCGAGGTGACGACGTTCCAGGCGATACGCCCCTTGGTCAGGTGATCGAGCGTGGTGAATTTGCGTGCCAGCAGATACGGCTTTTCGTAGGTCGTCGAAACGGTGACGCCAAAACCCAACCGGTCTGTCGCGCCGGCAAGGGCTGAGACCAGCAACAGCGGATCGTTGACCGGAGACTGAACGCCTTTTGCCAGCGAGGCATCGTATCCACCGCCATAGACGTCGAGGTGACCCAGTGCATCGGCGATGAACAAGCAGTCGAAGCCGCCCTCCTCCAGCGCCCTGGCAAGCTCGATCCAGTAGTCGAGTTCGGCGTGGCGATACGCCTGGTCGGCCGGATGACGCCAAAGTCCGTAGGCGACATGGGAGACGGCGTTCATGGTGAAGCCGTTGAGAATGATGGGAGATTTTGCCATATGACAACCCAGACAAACGCGCGCCACATGGCGACTAATCTTTGTCTATGGATTTAGTGTACTTCGGACGATCGCGCGTGGAGATTTTTCCTAAAGATCGCGGCGTTTGTGACAATCCATTACTCGATGGCCTTACTGGACGGCGTCGAAGCCGCCATGTCGAGACGACGATGGCCTTGGTAATGGGGGACAACCGGGATTGGCCTCGCAACCGCTAGACGCCTCGCTGCAGGCGGTGCGGCGATCATCGCGCAGGGGCGGCGGCGCCATCGTCAACGTGGCTTCGGTGCAGGGCTTTTGCCTGCCAGCAGAACGTCGCCGCCTATGCCACAACTAGGGGCGTCATCCACACGCTGACGTGCGCTCTGGCCCTCGACCATGCGCGCGCCGGCATCCGCGTCAATTCCGTCAGCCCGGGCTCGATCCACACCCCGATCCTGGAGAAGTCCGCGCGTGGTGAGAACGTCACGGATGCCGATGTCGAGGTACCTCAAGCCATTTTCAAGGCCAACGAGATCGATGAAATAATAGGCACTCCTGCCGATTGACAAAAACATCAACAGGCGACCAAGATCATATGACCATCAACGATCTTGGTCCCGAGGTTGCCCCTCGGCATTGGCGTAAAGGAGAGCCAGATGCCCCTTCAGCAGAGAGTGACCCATCGTCCGAAACAACGTCCCGCCGCCCCCATCCTTGCCACCGCACTTTTAAGCCTCGGCCTGATCACACTGCCCGGCATCGGCCACGCCGACGGGATCACGCTCAAGATTTTCGGTGGCTCGGCGCTCGACGAACTCGCGCCGCGTCAACCGCCGGACGAGCAGAAGAAGATCCAGCAGCAGGTTATCGACGGCTTCCTCAAGGCCAATCCCGATGTCGCCGCGGTCGAGTGGGATGCCCAGGGACCACAGACCGATTCCATTCAGCGCGTGATGACCGCCAAGCTG
The DNA here is from genome assembly GCF_040320745.1 of Mesorhizobium sp. M0621. NCBI lineage: Bacteria > Pseudomonadati > Pseudomonadota > Alphaproteobacteria > Hyphomicrobiales > Phyllobacteriaceae > Mesorhizobium > Mesorhizobium sp. M0621. The sequence continues at coordinate 22,173 of NZ_JAMYQF010000002.1, forward strand.
GCAAACCAGGAAATGGATCTGATCGCCTGCCCGGCCTTCTACACAAATGGGGCCTATGTCAGGCGCAAACTGGTGATGCCGATTACCGACAAGATCAAGCCGTTCCAGGACAGGATCGACGCCGCGGCGCTTGGCGCCTTCACGGTCAGCGGGCAGGTCTACGGCGTGCCGGTTTCGACGCTTTCGACATCGACGATCTTCTACAATGTCGATCTCTTTCAGAAGCTCGGCATCCCCGTCCCGCCGACCTATGACAACCTGAAGGCGGCCGTGCCGAAGTTCAAGGCCGCGGGCGTGATCCCTCTCCTGCATCAGGGCTCGAACACCGTCATGTGGCCGATGTGGTACTTCGAAACCTTTTCGCAGGCCTCGGGCGACCCGGTCGGCAAGACGCAGAAGAACCTTGAAGGCACGGCGAAATTCACCGATGCCCCTGATGTCGAAGGGTTCAAGCTGATCAAGCAATGGGTCGATGACGGCATCCTTTCCAAGGATTCGCTCTCTGTCGACCAGGACGGCATGCGTGCGGCCTTCGCCGCCGGCAAGAGCGCCATGTATTATGGCGGCACCTGGGAAATCCCGTCGCTCCAGTCGAGCGTCAAGGACTTCAAATGGGGCGTCTTCGCCTTTCCGAAGATGGACGGAACGCCGGGCGCGCCGGGCCATGGCGGCGGTGCCGACAACGGCATGTGCGTCGCCTCTTCGATCCCGCCCGAAAAGCTCGATGCCGCGGTCAAGTTCATCGAATATCTGACAAGGCCCGAGGTCGCGAAGCTCTATCTCGCGCCGGAACAGCCGATCGCGGCCTCGATCAAGGGCGTGCCGCAGGTCGACGATGCCTATGCCGTCGAACTGCGCAAGCAAGCCTTCCCGAACACGATCAAGTTCCTCGACTGGATCTGGCCGTCGGAAGTCGCGACCGCCACGGCTTCGGCAATCGCCGGCATCGTCGGTGGCACGACCACGCCCGAAGACGCCGCCGCATCGATCCAGACCACCTTCGACGACCTGAAGGCCCAGGGCAGCTGGCCGCCCAAATAAGCCCCTGCAAGCGGGCGCGCATCCAGCGAAGCTGATGCGCCAGGCAAGAAAATGAAGCTGCCCGCGTCGGGCAGCCTCATCAATCGGAGAGAACCCATGACGACAAATCGCGCCGAACGGCAGCGCTTCTCGATCGGTTATCATCTGAACAGCTGGGACCTGACCGGCCTTCCGCTCAGGCCGGCCATCAAGTTCCTGGCCGACCAGGGCTTTGGCTGGTTCGAGATCCTCGCATTCACCAGCCTGTCGGACCAGTATGCGCGCAAATACATGCAGCTCGGCAATCAGGCGCCGATGGGTGTCACCACCGACACCGACATCTTGCGGCGTTACGCGCTGCTGTCGGAAGGCCAGAGCGAGTATGGCATCAAGCTCTCCTCCTTCTACGTCAATGCGATCTTCACCAACCCTGTCGCCTGGCCCCATGAACGTGACGTGCTCGTCGCGCTGACCAGGCTGCTGAAGGGCTTCGGCTCACCGGTACTGGTTCTCGGCGGCGGTCCTTCGGAAGCCATTGCCGGGCCACACACAGCCGACGACTACCGCGCCTTTTGCCGGGCGCTCGAGGATATCGGCAGGCGGACAAAGGACCTTGGCATCGAGACGGTCTATCACCCGCATCTCGATACCTTCATCGAGCGCCGCGACCAGCTCGATCGCATGATGGATGAACTGGATACCAACCTGGCCGGCCTGTGCATCGACCCGGCGCATCTTGCGCACACCAATTCCGATCCGGTCGACGCGGTCAAAACCTACATTTCGGCCGTGCGCTACATGCACTTCAAGGACACCAGGGTGGACCCGGAGCTGAAGGGCTATGACCGCTATGGCGCCTTTTGCGAACTCGGCGCCGGCGTCGTTGATCTTGCCGGAATCGTCGACGTCCTGCTGGAGGCAAACTATGATGGCCTCGCCATCATAGAGCTGGATGCGTCCAAGAAGACAGCGGAGCAAAGCACGCTCGAGAGCATCGCCTATGTCAGGGACACGCTCGGGCTGGTGCTCACCCCGCAAAGCACGAAGGCCATATGAGCACGCGACCGCAGGGGGCGGCCCCTGTTTCGAGCCGATCCGGCACCTGGCGCTTCGATGCCGGGGACGGGGCTACGGCCTTCGTGATGATCCTGCCCGCCGCGATCCTCTTCGGTCTTTTCTATCTCTGGCCGTTCGTCAACGGCTTCTGGCTCAGCTTGCACAATTGGGACGGGTTTTCCGATCCGACCTGGGCAGGCTTTTCCAACTACTGGCGCCTCGCACATGATCGCATCTTCCTTGGCGCGCTGCGCAACAATTTGATTTTCGTCGTTGCCGTCGTCATCCTGAAAAATGTGCTTGGCCTCGGGCTGGCGCTGCTTCTGAACCGGGCTCTGCTCGGTCGCACCTTCTTTCGCGCCGCCGCCTTCATCCCGGTGACGATGTCCTTCGTCGCCGTCGGCCTGCTCTGGTCCTGGATCTACAATCCGGTCTTCGGGCTGCTCAACAGCGGGCTCGATCTCGTCGGCCTCGGCGGGCTGAAACGATCCTGGCTTGGCGACGCCGACATCGCGCTTTACTCGATCATCGTCGTCGATGTCTGGAAATGGCTCGGCTTCCATGCCGTCATCTATTTGGCAGGGCTGCAGACGATCCCCTCGGAGCTCTATGAATCGGCGAAGATGGACGGCGCCGGCCCCCTGCAGCGCTTCCGGCACGTCACCGTTCCGATGATGATGCCGATCGTCTTCATCAACACCATCCTTGGCCTTTCCGGCGCTTTCGTGCGCAATTTCGACATCGTCTATGTCTTGACCAAGGGCGGTCCGAACCACGCCACCGAAGTGGTGCTCACCTACATGATGAGCAAGGCGTTCCAGGATGGCGCCATGAGCTACGCCGCGGCGATCGGTTATGTGCTCTTCATGATCGTCGGCCTGGCCAGCGTCGGCCTGCTGGCCCTGATGCGGCGGCAAAGGCTTGATATCTGATGAGAGCCGCCGCCAATCCTCCGATTTCGCTCGACGATGGCGCGGCCGGTCATCGCCGTCGCGGGCTCATGCAGCGCCTCGGCATGCGCGGCATCCTTGAACTTGCCGGCATCTATGCCGCGCTCATCCTCGTGCTCTTCGAGACGCTTTATCCGCTGCTTTGGGTGCTGTTCGGCTCGCTCAAGACCAAGCAGGAAATGCTCGGCAATGTCTGGGGCCCGCCATCGAGCCTGGTGTTGCAGAACTATGCCGATGCCTGGCGTATCGCCGGCATGGGATCGCGCATCGTCAACAGCGTCTTCGTCACCGGGTCGGCATTGATCATCCTGGTCGCCGTCGCGACGCCTTGCGCCTATGCCGTCGCGCGTCTTCGTTTCCCCGGGCGTGGTCTTGTGGTTGTCGTCGCGGTGGCCGCCATGCTGGTGCCGCCGCAAGTGATGGCGATTCCGCTGTTCATGGTGGCGCGAGATCTCGGCCTGATCAACAACCGGCTCGGCATTGCCTTCATCTATGCCGCGACATCGCTGCCGCTTTCGGTCTTCATCCTGCGCAGCTTCTTCGTCACGCTGCCGGCCGACCTCGAAGACGCCGCGCGCGTCGATGGCGCAAGCCGGCTGGAGATCCTGATCCACATCATGCTGCCATTGGTCCGGCCTGGTGTCGCGCTGATCCTCATCTTCGGCTTCATCGAGATCTGGAACGATTTCTTCCTGGCTTTCCTGCTGCTGCGCGACCCGTCGGTGCAGACCATTCCGCTCGGGTTGGTCAGCTTCTTCCAGCAGTACGACTCGCTGTGGAGCCTCTACTTCGCCGCGTTGACGATCACGACACTGCCGGTGATCGTCGTCTTTGTCGCCATGCAACGGCAGTTCATCGCCGGCCTGACCGCCGGCGCCGTGAAGGGTTGACATGCAGGATCGCGTCATCGGCGTTGGCGTCATCGGTTGCGGCGAGATCGCCCAGCTGATGCACTTGCCCTATCTCATGGAATTGCCGGCGTTTCGCATCGCCGCTCTGTGCGACATCTCCCCCGGCACGGTCGACAAGGTCGCGGAACATTATGGCGTCACCGCAAGGTATACGGATCATCACGCGCTGCTTGCCGATCCCAATGTCGATGCGGTGGTGATCTGCACCTACGACCATGGCGGGATCGTCGCCGACGCAATCCGCGCCGGCAAGCACCTGATCGTCGAGAAGCCGCTTGCCTTCACCCCTGAGGAGGCGCGGCCGCTGGTCGAGCAGGCCGAGCGGAGCGGCCTCGTCGCCCTTGTCGGCTACATGAAATTCTACGACCCCGGCTATGAGATCGGCCTCGAGCGCATTGCCGCCATCGGCCGACCGAAGTCGATCCATGTCCATGATTTCGCCGGCCGCTTCGACCGCTATGGCCAGCTCTATACGCAGACCCGCATCACCGACGTGCCGGCCGATATGCTCGCGGCGGGGCGCGATGCCGTCGCCCGGCGCGTCGAAGCGGCACTCGGTGCCGATCATGCCGGTTATCGCGACCTCTATCTCTTGCTGCTGGGCCTCAGCAGCCACGATCTTGCCGTCATGCGCGGCGCTTTCGGCACGCCGGACCGCGTCGTCCATGCACAACAGACCGGTCCGAACCAGTTGCTGGCCGTACTCGACTATGGCGGCGTCCCTTGCCTCTTCGACATGGCACTTGCCCAGTATGAATGGTGGGACGAGTGGGTCCACGTGCATGGCGAGCACGACGAGGTGCGGATCGAATTCCAGAACCCCTACTACCGCAATGCCTCGGCGACCGTCCGGCTACGCGAAGCGGCAGGCGAAACCGCGTCCGAACGTGTGATACCTGGCGTTCCGGATACGTCGTTCCGCCGCGAGTGGCTGCATTTCGCCGATTGCATCCATGCCGGCGCGAAGCCGCGCACGCCGCTTTCGGGCGGTCTCGCCGACCTCGACCTTGCCGTTCGGATCATCCAGGCAATGCCGCCCAAGAGACTTTAGCGAAATTGAGACTTTAGCGAAACTTCGGAAACGCGCCGCCGGCCGGCGCGTTAGCCCAGCTCTGCAAGGTCTGGCCACCGTCGATCAGCCAATCCACGCCAGTGACGTGCCTTGCCTCGTCGGAGGCCAGGAAGGCCACCGCGGCGGCGACATCGTCCGGCTGGCCGATGCGGCGCAACGGAATGCGATCGGCGAAATGCTGGACACTGCTCTTGAAATCGCCGTCACCGGAAGCCGGCACGCCAAGCGTCGTCTCGATCACGCCGGGACAGATGGCATTCACACGTATGCCATAGGGCGCCGCATCGAGTGCCGCGACCCGCGTCAGACCGACCACACCGTGTTTGGAAGCAACATAACCCGCACCGCCCGAAAGGACGTCCCAACCGGCCATGGACGAGCCCATGTTGACGATCGAGCCACCGGTCCCGGCCTTGATCATCGCCCGAAGCGATGCCTGCAGAACGAGGAAGATGCCGCGCAGATTGATGCGGATGATCGTATCCCAGTCCTCGACCGGCAGGTCGTGGACGGGAGCGATGGCGCCGGAAATACCGGCATTGTTGAACACCACGTCGAGGCCGCCGAACGTCTCGACGGTCGTTGCGACGGCGCGCTGCACATCCGCTTCGTCGGTGACGTCGGCCTCGATCGCCAGGACGTCCTCGCCGAGAGAGCGGGCCAGTTGCCGCGCCGCCGTGCCATTGCGGTCGACAATGGCAACCCGTGCGCCTTCGTCGCGGAAACGTCGCACCGCGGCGCCGCCAATCGCGCCGGCGCCGCCGGTGACGAGAACATTCTGCTTGTCGAACCGTTTCATTGGCCGGCCTCCGGCTTCGGATAGGAACGCCACGAATGGCTTGCCTCGAAGCCAATCGTTTCGCGCGCATGGACCGTGTCGAGTACGGTGCCAAAGCCGGCGATCGGCCGCGACAGAGGGACATCAGGGTAGACCCGGCGCACGAGCGCTTCGGTTTCCTCTTCCATGAAGGTGTCGTCAGCGCTCAAGATGACGCGCAGATGGCCTTCGCCTTGCCATTCAAGCGCCCGCAGAAAACCCTGCCCGGCATCGCGCGCGTCGAGATAGCTCCACAGGTCGCGGGCACTGTCGGCGGTGACACGGCGCGGACCGACGCCAGCGAAAAAGGAACCTGGCGTCTGGATCCACGGCATGCGGATACTGACCGCCGAAAAGGCGCCGCGACGCACCGCCGCGTCGACGATTTCTTCGCCCAGCCATTTCGACAGGCCGTATGGGTCCTGCGCGCCGACCGGGTGGTTCAGGTCGACCGGCAGATAGGGCGGCCGTACCGGCTTCTCGAAAAAGGGATAGCCGAAAACGCTGAAGGACGAGGCATAGATGAAGCGGCTGGCGCCGGCCATGGCAGCTGCCTCGACCACATTGTAGGCGGTCGCGACATTGGTCTTGAACACCTCGCCACCGGCCCGGCCGGTCGGTCGCGGAATGGCCGCGACATGCACCACGGCATCGCAATCACGCACCAGCTGCAGCGTCGATCCCAGATCGGTCAAATCGGCGGTTGCGTGGCACCATGCGACTCCAGAAGGCACCACGGTATCAATGCCCAGCACATCGTGGCCGGCCGCAACCAGGGCCTCGGCCACATGGCGGCCAAGCAGGCCACTGGCTCCGGTGACGATCGTCTTCATATCTCGACCTCGGATCCGCAATTCAGCGGCTTGAATATCGTTGATGGTCATACAAATCGAGCACATGATTGAAGAGCCTTGTCAAGGCCATTTCGCGCTGGACAAATAGCGCATACCCTTGTCGGAGCGCGGTGCGCAAGGCCGACGAGCATGCTTTGCGTCGAACGGGATTGACTTGGCATCCGCCAGGGTTTTTTGTATGAGCATCAACGATCGGTCAAAGGAGATCGCCATGCCCGTGGACAGTTTTTCCTCACATCGGCACGATGACGCGGTGCGGCTCGATCCACGCCGTGCGGCCGTTGTCGTCATCGATATGGTCAATGAATTCTGCAAGCCCGGCGGGGCCATGGTCCTGCCCGGATACGAGACACTGGTCGCCCCGCAGCTGGCCGTCATCGAGGCGGCGCGCGCCGTCGGCGTGCCGGTGATCTGGGTTCACGACAGCCATCGGCCCGGCATGCGACGCGAGCGCGAATGGCTGAAGCGCACGCCGCATTGCGTGGAGGGAAGCTGGGGACCGGAAATCATCGAGGACCTCGGCGCCCGCGATGATGAGATCCACGTGATCAAGCGGCGCTACTCCGCCTTCTTTCAAACCGACCTCGACCTGACGCTGAAAGATATGCAGATCGATCAGTTGGTCATCTTCGGCGTGGTCACCAACATCTGTGTGCGCTCGACCGTCCATGACGCCTTTTTCCAGGGTTATGAGGTGGTGGTGCCCAGCGATTGCTGCGCGGCGACCGGGCCGCGCGAGCAGGAAAGTTCGCTCTACGACATAGCGACGCATTTCGGCGTGGTCAGCGATTCGGCTGATGTCGTCGCAGCCCTTCGCGACGGGACGTCGCTTCAACCGGCGAGTGTTGCGGCTTGAACCCCTTCAGGCCGGCGGCAGGCATCCGAGACAGCGGCGATAGGAGTCCGGCGTGACGACTAAAAAGAAACCGCAGCCCAAAAACGGCGGGACGTCGAAAGGGCCAAGCGGCAATGCGGCGTCTCTGAGCCGTGAGCAAGTGCTGCAGCAATACGCTGAGACCGGCTACGAACTGGACCGCCACCCGGCGCACGTCATCCGCCGGGCGCATCAGCGCGCGACGCTGCGCTTCCAGCAGGTCATGGCCGGCGAAGACCTTTCGCCAACCCAGTTCGCGGCACTCGCCACGATCCTAAAGCATGGCGAAGTCTCGCAGAACCATCTCGGCCGGCTGACGGCGATGGACCCATCGACCATCAGCATCGTCATGCGCAAGCTGCTCAAACACGGGCTGATCACGCGCAGCGCTTCCGACACCGACCAACGTCTGACGATGATCGCGCTGACCAGCAAGGGAACCGACTACACGCTCGAGCGGCTCGAACGCAGCGTCGAAGTTGGACGGCGGTTCCTGTCGCCGCTCTCACCGGCTGAGCAGGCGACGCTGCTTCGCCTGCTCCAGCGTATCAATGACGACGATCCGTCGAATGGCGACGGCGGCAAATAAGCGGCGTCCAGACCTTTTTCCATAACAGCAGAAGTGAGAATCGATGTCATCCGACCCCCAGTCGTCTGCCAACACACTCGTTGTCCGCAACATCGGTCTCATGCTGAGCGGCAATCTCGCTCAACCGATCATCGACGCCGACACCATCGTCGTGGCCGATGGCCGCATCGCCGGCATTGGCAAGGCAGGCGATGTTGACGGCAGCGCGGCGACGATCATCGATGCGATGGGCTGCGCGGTCGCGCCGGGGCTTATCGACAACCACGCCCATCCGGTGGCCGGCGACTGGACACCGCGCCAGAACCAGATCGGCTGGATGGATTCGACCGTGCATGGCGGCGTCACTACCATCGTCTCGGCGGGCGAAGTCCACACGCCAGGCCGCCCGCGCGACCTGGTCGGGCTGAAGGCGCTGGCGATCGCTGCCCAGCGCACCTTCTCCAATTTCCGTCCGAACGGCATGAAGATCCTGGCCGGGGCACCGATCCTGGAACCCGGCCTTACCGAGGAGGATTTCCGCACTCTCGCCGAAGCCGGGGTGACGCTTGTCGGCGAGGTCGGGCTTGGCGGCGTCAAGGACGGGCCGACCGGCCGGCAGATGATAGCCTGGGCACGCAAATACGGCATGACCTCCATGACCCATACAGGGGGCCCGTCGCTGCCCGGCTCCGGCCGCATCGGCGCGGATGTCGTGCTGGAGGTCGACGCCGACATCGTCGCCCACGTCAATGGCGGGCCAACCGCCCTGCCCGACGCGGAAATACGGCAGATCTGCGAGAAGGGTTCGAGGGCGCTTGAAATCGTCCACAACGGCAATTTGCGCACCGGACTGTTCGTGCTCGACCTGGCAAGGCAGCGCGGCGAACTTGCGCGCGTCGTCCTCGGCACGGACAGCCCGGCCGGATCCGGCGTGCAGCCGCTCGGCATCCTGCGGACCCTGACCATGCTGGCTTCGCTGGGTGGTATCGCGCCGGAAGTAGCGTTCTGTTTTGCCAGCGGCAACACGGCGCGCGTGCGCGGGCTGGATGATCGCGGCATGATCGAGGTTGGTCGCGCCGCCGACCTGATCTTCATGGATCAGGCGATCGGCGGTGCCGGCGACGGGCTGCTCGACAGCGTGGCGCTGGGCAATCTTCCAGGCATCGGAATGGTGGTCATCGATGGCGTGGTGCGGACCGGCCGGAGCCGCAACACCCCGCCGGCGATGCGGGTGCCGGAGGTCAGAGCTGTGTAATGGCGACGACCTTCACGGACTTTGTTTTTACGCAATTCCCAAGGGAAAGCGACATGCGCTTTTCTCGGGAAAACCGTCGTGCACTTTTCCTGGAATTACTCTAGCTGACGCCATCCTCGCCGACGATCTTGTCCTTGGTCAGCCCGCCGACGCGCGGGTGCGGCCGGCCGGAATCGGTGACGGCAATGGCGACGACGATCTCGTCGGCACGCGGTGCGTCGGGAACGCGAACCTCCATGCCATCGAAATGGCTGCGCACCCGCGCCGCATCTTTGTGGCCGAGCGGAATGTCGAGCGACACGCCGAGGCCGCCGCGCTTCTTCGATGAGGGAATGAGTGCGGCACCCTTGCCGAGCACATCGCGGAACGGGGCACCGAGTTTTGGATGAAGGAGGGCAGCGGCATGTTCGAGTTCGCCGTCAGCACCGACGGCCGCCGCCTTGCCGAAGCTCTCGACCCGGTCACCGGCAATGCCGAGAGCAGCGACAGCGCGCTTGGGCAAAATGTCTCCCAACGCTTCGCCGACAGCGCTCAGCGCCGACAGGTCCTCGACATAGGTGCCCGCATAAGGGTTGCGGATCACCGCAATGGCCGCGGCACGTCGCGTCGGCACATCGACTGGACGACCGCCTTCGATCCGGGTTTCCTCGACGATGGTGATAATGCGGCGGATTTCCGGGCTCATCGCAATCCGTCCTCACCCTTGATGTCGGCGGCGGGAAGGCCGCCGCCGCGTGCATGAACACGCGCGCCGGTCGTCATCGCCAGGATGACCGCCATTTCGTCGCTGCGCGGCGCATCGGCAATGCCGATCTCGATCGCATCGAAATGGCTGCGCACATAGGAGGCATTTATGTGCGTTATCGGGATGTCGATGCGCGTTCCGGGGCCGCCGACCTTCTTGGTCGAGGGCACGATGGCCTTGGCGTTGCCGAGCAGTTCGCGCATCGCGTAGCCGCCCGGATTGTGCCAGAGCGCGCCGTGTTCAAGCTCGCCTGCGGCGCCGACGATGGCACCCTTGCCATAGCCTTCGATGGCCTGGCCGCCGTCACCAATGGCGTCGATCAGGCGCCGGGCCATATCGAGACCGAGCGGCTTCAGGTCTTCCATGAAGCCAGTGATCTCTTCGACATAGCGTCCGGAAAAAGGGTTGGCGATGACGGCAACGACCGCGCCACGCTTCAGCGGGCGTGCCGCCTGGGGCCCGCCCTCATGGAAGATCTCTTCGACCTGAACCAGAAATTTCCTGACCAACACAGCCGGCATTGTTCGCTTCCTTCGTCCCGTCGTTCATGAAAACTCGTTAGAGTATCAACAATTATGCATCGTCGATATTTGTCAAGCGCAGACGTTCAGCAAGTGAGCGAAGGGCCAAGAAAACTGCATCGGATGGCGATTGACAGCCTGTTGAGCCGCTCCTAAACTCATATGACCATCAACGAACTCGCCGCTGTCCCGGCGACACGTGGGGTGGTCAAAGCGTGGCTTCAAAAGCTGAAAAAAGCTGAAGGGGAATGACATGAAAAGGGCGCTCAAGAGTTTATTTCTGGCCGGCACGATGCTTGCCATTTCGTTCGGGTCGGCCGCCGCACAGGCCAAGGTTTCCGTGGCCGCCATCTCAGGATATTTTGCTCAGGGCTTCGGCGTTTCGATCGTCAACGGCCTCAACAAGGCCAAGACCGATTTCGGCATCGACCTCAAGCTGGTCGATACCGGCAATCGCGCGCTCGACTACCAGCAGCAGTTCGAGAACCTTGCCAAGGGCAAACAGTATGACCTCATCTTCGTGATGGGCTGGGAATTGGTGGACTCGCTGCAGAAGGTCAGCGCGGAATATCCCGACCAACGCTTCGTGTTCATCGATGGCGTCCTCGACAACCCCAAGATGATCTACGCCAACTTCGCCGAGGAACAGGGATCCTTCGTCGCCGGCGCGCTCGCCGGCATGATCGAAGCCAAGGGCACCGCCTTCGACAAGATCGGCGACGGCAAAGCCATCGGCTTCGTCGGCGGCCGCGATATCCCGGTGATCCGCAACTTCCTCGGTGGTTACGAACAAGGCGCCAAATACGCCGCGCCCGATGTGAAGGTGAACTCCGTGTTCGCCGGAACCTTTGACGATCCCGCCAAGGGCAGCGAGCTTGCCCAGGCGCTTTACGGCCAAGGCTCCGACATCGTCTACAACGTTGCCGGCCCGACGGGTGAAGGCGTCATGCAGGCAAGTGCCGCAGTCGACAAATATTCGATCGGCGTCGACATCGACATGTGCGGCTCGGCCCCTGGCAATGTGCTGGCCAGCATGCTGAAGCGCGGCGACATCGCCGTCTATACGCTGATCAAAGACGAGGTCGAAGGCCACAAGATCACCGCCGGCACACGCACGTTCGACCTCGCTTCGGGTGGTGTCGAAGTCAAGATCTGCGATGACATCGCCTCCAAGATCCCGGCTGACGTGACAGCCAAGCTGGATGAGATCAAGAAGGGCATCCTCGACGGCAAGATCGCGATCGCCAAGGCGAAGTAAACCAACAAAAGCGCCTCCCTCCCAAGAAAGCGCTACACTGATCCGCCGCGGCTTGCCGCGGCGGATCAGCGTCCAATCTGCGAGAGCCATGTTGTCCAACACGCCGGGGTCGCCGACCCTCCATAGCACTGCCGCAATGGCCGTCGAGTTGACTGGCATCACCAAGCGTTTTGGCGCGTTCGTCGCCAATGACGGCATCGACCTTGCGGTCCGCCGCGGCGAGATCCACGCCATCATCGGCGAGAACGGCGCCGGCAAGACGACGCTGATGAACATCCTGTTCGGCCTCCTGCAGCCAGACGAAGGCTCGATCCGGTTGAACGGCGAGGAGATCGTGATCGCCGACCCGTCCGTGGCGATAAAGGCCGGGCTTGGCATGGTTCACCAGCATTTTAAGCTGGTTCCCTCGCTCTCGGTCGCCGACAACGTCTTTCTCGGCATGGAAATCCGTCGCCACGGGCTGATCGACCACGCTGCACAGATTGCACGCACGCGCGAACTGTCGAAGCGCTTCGGCTTGCAGGTCGATCCGACCGAGCGCGTCGGGCTTCTTTCGGTCGGCATAGAGCAACGCATCGAAATCCTGAAGGTTCTGGTGCGCGGCGCGCGCACCGTCATCCTCGACGAACCTACCGCGGTGCTAACGCCGCAAGAGAGCCGTGAACTGTTTCAGACGCTGCGCAGCTTCGTGGCGGAGGGCATGACGGTGATCTTCATTTCGCACCACCTGGAAGAGGTGACGGAAGTGTCCGACACGGTGACGGTACTGCGCAATGGCAGGAAGGTGGCGACGCGACTGACGGCCGAGCTCAGCAAAGACGAGTTGGTGCACATGATGGTCGGCCGCGAGGTCAGCTTCGACCGACGGCCGCGCGCGTCGCTGCACGGCGACGTGGTCCTCGAAGTGAAGGATCTCTGGGCGCGCGACGATCGCCTGCTGCCGGCCCTTCGCGACGCCAGTTTCACGGTCCGCTCCGGCGAGGTGGTGGGGATCGCGGGTGTGGCCGGCAATGGTCAGACAGAGCTGGCGGAAGTGCTTTCGGGCCTGCGGCCGGCAAGCCATGGCGGGGCTTGGCTGAAGGGGCAGAACCTCACCGCCCTCTCGCCCGCCGCGATCCGCGAGGCAGGCCTTGCCCATGTTCCAGGCGACCGCATGGTCCGCGGGGTCGACCGCAACGCTTCGATATCGGCCAACATCCTGATAGGCCGCCAGCATCGCGCACCATGGAGCCGCGGCGGCGTGCTCAACTGGAACGCCATCGGGCAAAATGCCGAAACGCTGATCAAGGACTTCGATATTCGCGCGCGCGGACCGGGCGATGCCGTCAAGCGGCTTTCCGGCGGAAACATCCAGAAGGTCGTTTTGGCACGTGAATTCACCAATGGCGCCGATTTCCTGCTGATCGATCAGCCGACGCGTGGCGTCGACATCGGCGCCCAGGAGGCCATTCATGACGAGATCATGCGCCAGCGCGCCGCCGGCCGCGCGATCCTGCTGATTTCCGTGCAGCTCGATGAACTGGCCGCCCTTGCCGACCGTATCCTGGTGATGTTCAACGGGCGGATCATGGGCGAGGTCGCCGGCGATGACGCCGACGAGGAGCGCATCGGCATGATGATGGCAGGCGTGGCCGCGCCGGACTTCGCCGCAGAGACCGCATGATGAAAGACCACTTGCGTGCCGTTTCCGGCCAGATCATCGCCATCGGTGTGGCGCTGCTGATGGGTGCGATCATCATCCTCATGGTTGGCGAAAGCCCAGTGCGTGTGTTCATGACCCTATTGCGCGGCGCCTTCGGCGATCAGGAGAAGATTGCCGGGACGTTGCTGCAGACGACGCCGATCCTGATCTGCGGTGTCGCTGCCTGCATCGGCTTGCGCGGCGGCATGTTCAACGTCGGCATCGAGGGACAGCTGTTCCTCGGCGGCTTCGCTGCCGCCTGGGTCGGCTTTGCCATGCCTCTGCCCGCGGGCATTCACACGCTGGCGGCGCTGGCGCTCGCGATCGTGGCAGGCGCGGCCTGGGTCGCCATCCCCGCCTACTTCCGCGCCCGCTACAACACCAACGAGGTCGTCTCGACGATCCTGTCGAACTACGTGGCGGTGCTGCTTACCTCCTATTTCACCATTTTCCTTTTCAAACGGCCGGGCGGCTGGTCGGAGACGCCGCCGATCCTGCCCACATCCTATCTGCCGGAGATCTTCACCTTCTCGCGGTTGAACTGGGGCCTGGTCATTGGCCTGGTGCTAGCGGTCGGCGCAGCCCTTGTGTTCCGCTACACCCGGTGGGGCTACAGCGTTACGATGGTCGGTTCGGCGCCGAAATTCGCCGAATATGGCGGCGTCAACGTGAAACGGCAGGGTTTCCTGGTCCTGCTCCTTTCGGGCGCTGTCGGCGGGCTGGCCGGTGGCGTCGAGACGCTCGGCGTCCATCACCGCTTCATGGAAGGGTTTGCGCCCGGTTTCGGCTTCGATGGGCTGATCGCCGCCCTGCTCGCCAATGGCTCGCCGGTCGCCACCATCTTCACCGCGCTGTTCTTCGGCGCCCTGCGCAACGGATCGCTGCTGCTCGAGGTCGATACAAGTGCGTCGCGCGAGATCATCACCGTGATCCAGGCGCTGATCATCCTCAGCGTGTCGGCCCAGGTGCTTGTGAGAAGGCGCGGCGACAGCCAGGCAGGGGAGCGGCGATGGAAATTCTAGACAGACTGGTCAACATCGCGCTGATCGCAGCCACGCTTCGCACCACCGCGCCCATCCTTCTGGTCGCGCTTGGCGGCTCGTTCACCACCAAGGCCGGCATCTTCAACATCGGCCTCGAAGGGCAGATGCTGGTCGGCGCCTTCTTCGCCGTCCTCGGTTCGATCTGGACGGGTTCCGCACTGGCGGGCGTCGCCTGCGGCGTCGCGGCGGCGCTCGTCTTCGCCCTGGTTTTTGCTGTTCTGGTGGTGAGTTTCAAAGCCAATGAAGTGGTCGTCGGGCTGGCGCTCAACATCCTGGCCGGCGGCATGACGATCTCGCTGATGAAAGCGATCTTCGGCACGCGCGGATCGATCGTCGGGCACGGCATCGTCGGCCTGCCGAAAGTCCAGCTGCCCGGTGCCCGCGACCTTCTCGGTTCATGGGCGCCGCTGGTCTCCGGCTTCACGCCACTCGTCTACGTCGCCTTCATCGCCGTGCCGTTGCTGGTCCTGTGCTACAACCGGACGCGGCTCGGCCTCTATATCCGCGTCGTCGGCGAAAAGCCGGAAGCCGCCGAGGCGCTCGGCATCTCGATCACCCGCGTCCGCTACACCGCGTCCCTGCTGTGCGGATTGCTGGCGGGCCTCGCCGGCGCGCATCTGTCACTCGGCTACATCACCATGTTCACCGAAAACATGTCATCGGGCCGCGGTTTCATGGCGGTCGCGATCCTGATCTTTTCCAACGGCGATCCGCTGAAAGTTCTGGCCGGCTGCCTGCTGTTCGGCTTCGCGGATGCCTTTTCGTTGCGCCTGCAGACGTTCGGCTATCCGTCCTATCTGGTTCTCACCGTCCCCTACGTCGTCGCGCTGATCGCCCTGTTTGCGCTGTCTTACCGGGCGCGTCCAAGGGTCATCGCGGAAACGCTGGAGTCGATGCGGAAACTGCTGTCGGTGGACAAGAACGCCGAGCCCGGCGGCAGAAATCCCCAGTGAAGGAACCCTCCATGGAACGCATAATCCTCGACGTGGATTCGGCCGGCGACGATATTCTCGCCGTGCTGTTTGCGGCGGTGAATCCGAAGCTCCGGCTCGAGGGCGTGACCACCGTGACGGGCGCGGCCGGCCCGATCGAGCAGGTCACCAACGTCGTCCTCAATACGCTGACGCTCGGCGGGCGCGACGACATCCCCGTTCACGCCGGCGCGTGGCGGCCGATCGTCGGCAACGCCAAGGCCGACATGGAGGCGCCGGTCCATTTCGAAAAACGGCTTGTTGCCCGTTTCGGCGATCGCCTGAAGAAGTTCAACCCGCCGGCGCCGACGCCCGTGCGGCAAGCCACATCAGGACACGCGGTCGATTTCATCATCGGCACGGTCATGGCCAATCCGGGCGAGATCGCGCTGGTGACCACCGGCCCGTTGACCAACGCGGCGATGGCCCTGCTCCAGGAGCCACGATTGACCGGCGCACTGAAGCGGCTGATCGTACTCGGCGGCAATTTCCAGACACCGGGCAACATCACGCCCTTGTCGGAATACAACATCTGGGCCGACCCGGAAGCCTCGCGCATCGTGCTGAACGCCGATGTCGAGAAGATTCTCGTCCCGCTCGACATCTGCGAGGACAACCGCGTCGCCGATTCGATGCTGACACGCGACGACATCGCCGACATGCAGGCCGTCGCGAAGGACAATCCCGTCCTGGAGATGATCGCCGACAGCTTTCCGATCTACATCGACATCTGGCGCGAATTCTTCGACCTTGTCGGTTTCCCGATGGACGATGTGATCACCGTGGCGCTGGCTTTCGATCCTGGCCTGGCGACGATGACCGAGCCGCTGTTTGCCGACGTCGTGCTCGACGGCAGGCTGGCGCGCGGCCAGACCGTGGCCTATCGCGGCCGGCAATTGTTGCCCGGCGGCGGACCCAGGACCACCCGCATCTGCACCGGCCTCGACGGCCGGCGTTTCCTCGACAGCTTCAAGAAAACCATAGCGCGCTATGAGCGGGGGGCGTGAAAGACGACATGATGATCAAGCCAACTCCCATCCTGTTCGACTGCGACCCTGGCCATGACGACGCCATTGCGCTGGTCATGGCGCATCGCTCGCCGGCCATCGAACTCGTTGGCGTCACCACCACCTGCGGCAATGCGGAGGTCGAAAAGACGACCGCCAACGCCTTGCGCATCCTGGAGTATATCGGCGCCGGCGACGTGCCCGTCGCACGGGGCTGCCACCGTCCGCTGGCCCGCCCGCTGGTGCTCGGCACCGCCGATGGCCCGAGCGGCCTCGAGGGTTCGCCCTACCTGCCGCAGGCGACGATCAAGCCGGTTGACCGGCATGCGGTCGATTTCCTGGCCGACAAGCTGCGCGCCGCCCCCGAACCGATCCTGGTCGTCGCCACCGGCCCGCTCAGCAATATCGGCCTGATGATCCTCAAGCATCGCGACGTGCTGCCCAAGATCAAGGAGCTGATCTGGATGGGCGGCGTGTTCTACCGCAAGAGCGAGATCATCACGCCGACCGAGTTCAATGCGTTCTGCGACCCCGAGGCGCTGAAGATCGTCCTCGACAGCGGCGTGCCGATCCTGATGGTCGGCCTCGACGTCACCATGCAGGTGCTGATCGAGGCGCCGCAATATGCCGAACTCGCCACCATTGACACGCCGCTCGGCCGGCTCGTCAACGACTGGCTGCTGTTCTACGAGAAGCTGCACCGCAACTCGATGGGCGTCGGCGGCGCCATGCACGATCCGCTCGCGCTGGCGCTCGCCATCGACCCGACATTGGTGCGCACGCGCCCTGCCCATATCGGCGTCGATCTGTCCGGCACCTACGCCTTCGGCGCGACCATCGCCGATTTCTGGAGCGAGCGCGGTGAAAAGGACAATGCCCGCATCGCATATGAGGTCGATGCGGACCGCTTCTTCAAGCTGATGTTCGACCTGCTGCGGGACTGAACATCTCGCGGGCGGAGGGTTACGTGGCTAGCGGAACAGATATTTCGACACTTCCGGGTTGCCGCGGCGCCACATCACGTTGTCCAGGAAGTAGTGGTGCACGTTGATGAATATCCACGCTATGAAGGGGAAAAGCGACGAGCCGAGCACCTGTTTGTCATAGGGAACCAGGGCGGTCAGCGCCATCGGCACGAGCCAGAAACCAAGAGCGCCGAGAATTGTGCCGGCGACGATGAACATCAGCACCCGCAGCCTGTACAACGGTCCGAGAATGGACAGGAGCTTGAATTCCGGATCCCTGGCGGCATCCGCGCGGTCGCGCTCGACATTGGTCTGGTAACGCCAGACCACCGCGAGGTACTGCAACGAATGGAGCGCCGGCACCACGAGCAGCCAGAGCGGATTTATCGTCACGAACAGGATCCAGGCATAAAGGGTGACGACATAGGCGACGACGCCGTTATAGGGCAGCGCGCCACCATGCTTGCGCCACCGATTGACGAACATCACGACGGTGGCCGCCGAGGAAGCAGCGGCGACCGCGAGCGCGATGTTGAGGAGCCATGGCGGGACCGCGAATGTGTAGTATTCCAGGCCCCAGAACTGCCTTTCGGTGATCACCGCGTTTGTCTGGAGCCAAGCGAACAGCCACACGGCATAGCCGTTGAACAGCAGCACCTTCTTGTCCTGATCGCTGAAGAATTTGCGCTTCAAGACCGCGTCCACCATCAGCATGCCGTAGCCTTGCTTGACGTAATGCCAGCCAACGAAAAAGCCCATCGCATTGGTTGCATATCCCAGCAGGCGAGCGTTCCCGGTCACGGAGCCATAGGCAAAGAAAGCGCACATGATCAGCGGGACGAAAATGCCCGCGAAAATGTAGCGAAGCTGGAGGTTCCTGGCGTACCCGTCACCGCGCACCTTGCGCGCGAAATTGCGATAGAAAATCTGGTACGAATGGGCAAAGTGCGGCTGGTTTATGAGATGCGACAGCAGAAACGCCGTCAGCGCCACGAGACCTTCGTATTTGAGAGGCACAAAATACAGGACCGGCAGGATCAGGAACGCGCTCCCGCCAAGCATGAAAAAGTCGATGAACGGGCCAAAGAGATATTTCTGCGGGGCGACTGAGACCGGGGCATCCGCCGAAAGGTGAAGTGCCATGCTGCCTTCTCCCTGTGATCGTTCATTTAGCCATCGACCTGATC
This sequence comes from Mesorhizobium sp. M0621, assembly GCF_040320745.1. Lineage (NCBI taxonomy): Bacteria > Pseudomonadati > Pseudomonadota > Alphaproteobacteria > Hyphomicrobiales > Phyllobacteriaceae > Mesorhizobium > Mesorhizobium sp. M0621. The sequence continues at coordinate 40,928 of NZ_JAMYQF010000002.1, forward strand.
GATCGGCAAGGTCCCCCGGGGTCCGAACTCAGGTTGACGAAAAACCTGACGACAGCCAGTTCGGCGGTGTCGGCGGCGCCGTTCATGATAGGAATTTTTTCTTGACTCCGTGCCCTCAGCTATGGTACATATTTGTCCATGGTGCTGATTTGCGCCAGTGACCCGCCGCGCAGGCGGTTTTTCGTTTTCGTCAGCCTACGCGCCGGCGAAGGCTCCGAAGGAACCCGTTAACCCGCGTTCGTTGCTCTGACCGGCTACCGACTATGGGATGGGATTTCGATTCGCGTCGAGCGCGGCCAAGGTTTCGCTATGAGTCCAGCAACGAACCATATGATCGGCATCGCCAGCATCGAAGCATATCCGTCAATCCCGTAATGCCAAGCCGGATGGATGGCGGCCAGTCTTCAGATGGGGATCATGCCGGCGCAGGAATTTGCGTAGCGGCAACTCGAACCGAATGTACATCCGCCAGGCGAAAAGAACTGATGTGGCTGTGCCGATCACGATGATAAGGTCCGGAGGAACCGGAAAAACGGTCCACACCATCAGAAGCAGCGTTATCGGCAGAGTGTGGATCAGATAGAGCATATAAGAGGCATCACCGAGAACCGTCCAGACGCTCGGCTTCGCGTCGATCTGCATCGTGCCGAAAACGATCATCGCCGCCGGGAGACCGCAGACCAGCACGCGCTGGAAGCCGCCATCGCCCTTGAGGAACTCCAGCGTCCCCCCTCCCGGCGCTATCCCAATGAATCCGGCGGCTATCATCGCCGCGGCGCCGACCGGCAGGCACCACACCGCCAGTTTGAACCTAGGTGCATAGGCGAGAGCAATGCCAAGGCCGAACTCGATGATCAGCGGGTTGCCAAGAAACTGCAGCACCGGACCCGCCGAGCGAAACATCATTGCGAGGCCGAAGACACCGACGAGACCCGACAGCAATCGCCGGTCGATGAGAACGATGGTCGCGGCGGCGTAGAACAGCATTTCGAAGCACAGCGTCCAGGCCGCTGGCAATGCCGGCGCGGTCATTTGATCGGTAGCGGGCCACAGCAAAAGCGTCGCCACAGCGTCCCGCCAGCCGAAGCCGGTTTTGTAGGCGACGATCGCATACGGGATGCTGACCAGTAGGTAGAGCGGAACAATGCGCCGGAACCGTCTCCAAGCGAAAGATTGCCAAGTCAGACCAGGTGCCGTCTTGGCAATAATCACCCCCGATATGACGAAGAAGATGTCTACGCCTGCGAAGCCGACTACCTGAAAATCATGAGATAACAGACCATTCGATCCGGTGACCTTAACGGCAGTCTGGGCTGCATGGACATATACGACCATCAGCGCAGCAACGAAGCGAAGTATTTGCAAAGACCAGATCAAGGACGCCAAGCCTATATCCGTTTGAAACCCTTAGCATTCAATCGCGCAAGCACCGTCCTATCGACTATCACCACCGGAATATTCTGGTCGATGGCGGCTGCCCGCGCTGCCGAGGTTCAGTTCAGCTGATTCAGAATTCCTGAGCTGCTCGCCAACACCAAACTTTCGCAGATCAGGAACGCTATCGTACAGATCGCGGCGACCGAGATTGGCACGCCGAACGGCACAACGCCCTTGCGGTCGAGATGTTGGACGTAGAGGCGAAAGGCGCCTGCGGGCAGCAGAAATGGATTTTTCATGGCCGCTGCAGTGACGAGGGCGAAAACCAGTAGCAGCACGGAAAACACGACGAGGTCGTTGCCGCCGGTCAGGAAAGGGGCGACCGCCATCAGCTTGACGTCGCCAGCACCGATCTTGCGCAAGATCCAGAACGGGAACAACGCAAGAAACAGCACGAGGCCGGCAACCGCGCTCAAGCCCATGTCCCACCAGGATCCGGCCAGGATCGACATGAACTGAAGCGATCCAATTCCGAGGCACAAAAGCAGCAGCACATCACGGTTGGATATTTTCTGCGTGGTGAAGTCGAGCCAGGCAATCCTTGCCAGCAATGGGATGGCAAGCGCCTTCAGCAGCAGCGATGCGGCAAGCAACATCTTATCGCTCGATGTTCTGCACGCTGGACGACAGAAGTTTCAGATTGTTGGCTACTGTCGGATCGTTGGGTGCCAGTTCATAAGCCTTGAGAAAGTTCGAGCGGGCGTCCTGCAGCTTGCCACGCAGCAGATAGGAATAGCCGACATTGTTGTAATATTCAGGCGTCGCGCCGACCAGCTTGGCCGCACGGGCATAGGCCCGGTCGGACAAGTCGAAGCGGTGGATCCGGTCGGTGCAGGCGGCCAATCCCATCCAGGCATTGCCATCATTGGGCGCCAGCTGCGTCGCCTTGAAAAACAGCGCGCCGGCATTGCCGTAGTTTTCGGCGCGGAACTGGTTCTTGGCTTCGGCAACAGCCTGGTCGGAGGCGTAATATTCGACGTCGCTGACCGTCTTCAGCCCGTCGAAAGCATCGCCAAAGGACGTTAGGTCGCCTTTCGACGGCTCGTTGGTGCGGACGACACCATCGGTGGCGTCCGTCTGGCAGCCGGCAAGCAAAACCGTCAACAGGCAGAACGCCGCCGCGATAGCCCTCTTCATACAGAATCCCCCAAGGGTCTCGGACCTCATATTAGAATCAGATCATACACGCAATTAGAAGAAAATGCCCCTCATGCGGATGATCACCGGTAGCATGATAACCATCATAACCACAGGGAAGATACAAAGCCCCAACGGAATCATCATTTTCACCGGCAAAGAATTGGCGCGTTCCTCTGCACTGAGGATTCTTTGCCCACGCATTTCGGCGCTATAAACACGCAAAGCATCGGTAAGGCTTGTGCCCAGTTCTTCCGATTGCCGGAACAGCACGGCCAAAGCCCGCGCCTCGTCAAGTCCGATGCGATCTGAAAGTTCGCGTAGCGCCTCCCGCAATGGCTTGCCGGCGCGCAGTTGCAGGTTCATGATCGACAACTGTATCCCCAGCCACTTGTGCGTGGCGGCCATTTCATGGCTGACGCGTTCGACCGCCGCCTCCAGGCTCATGCCGGCATCGGCGCAGGTGATCATCATATCCATGAAGTCGGGGAAAGCCCGACGATAGATCAGTTTCTGGCTGTTCTCGAAACGGTCGAGCAGAATGGCGGGAAGCACGATGCAGGCGAGGCCGAACAGAGCAGAAGCGGCAAGGGCGATGAAACCTGGCAGGTGCGGCGGCAGAACCCGTGACAGGAGTGCATACATTGCGAGAAAACCGACGCAGACCGCAACCAGGCGGGACAGCGTATAAACCAGCGGCGCGCTTGATTGATAAAAGCCGGCGCGAAACAGTTTCGCTTCCAGGGCGTTTGGTTCATCCCGCTCCTTCTCAACCGACTTGAAGTATGCGTCGACCGGCCGTTGCGCCGCAATCTTGGCAAGTTGGTCTTGTCCAAGCATGGATCGGCGGTCTGTAATTCCTTCCATCAAGCTCTGCGCGACGAGCTTTCGTGTTTGCAGAGCCGGCAAGAAGACAAGCGCACCGAACAGGAAAAGGGACACCGCCGCCACGAAGACGGCAATAGACACCAAGAAGCCCAGGTCCTGAATGTTCGAAAGCAATTTTATCCGTCGCTCCAGTCAAAAATCGAAAGTAACCATCCGGTACATGATGAAGTCGCCAAGCAGCGCCCACAGCCCGAAAATCAGGAACACTGGAAAGATCATCGGGTTACCCCAGATCGTACCGTAGTAGGTCGGGGCAACGAGCTGAAGTATCAAGAACATCGCGATAGGAAACAAAGAGATGATCCATGCAGAGATGCGCCCCTCGGCCGAAAGCGCCCTGATTTTCATTCGCAATTTCTGCCGTTCACGCAGAACCGAAGAAAGATTAGCCAAAATTTCGGTCAAATTGCCGCCCGTCTTGGCCTGGATCGACAACGATACGGACAGCAGTTGAAGGCCCTCGAAGCCGACACGCTGCGAAAGCTTTCGCACGGCTTGCTCGATGCTGAGGCCGAAGGTGATCTCATCGGAGACGATGCCGAACTCGGTGCCGAGCGGATCCGGCATTTCGCGCCCGACCAGACCGATCGCGACCGAAGCGGGGTGCCCGGCGCGCAGGGAACGAACAATCATGTCGAGCGCATCCGGCAACTGTTTGGCAAACTTCAGGATGCGCTTGTTGCGGGCGCGCCGGAGAACGAGAAGCGGCAAGACAAGCCCTACGACCAGAAAGATAATGAGCGACGCCAAGATAGAGAAATTGAGGAGGGTTGCCAGCAGCAACGCCATCGCCAGCCCCGCAAGCAGGAACGTCGCCGCGAACGTCAGCGGATTTCCGGTGATGCCGGACTGGGTGTAGAGCCTGTTCAACCAGACCAGTCCAAAAAGAAAGTCGCCGGAGTCCGTGAGGCCGCGCTCTCGAAGCAACCCCTGTAACGTTTGTTCGGCCGGAACGTCGCCAGCGAGCCGCTTCAGCCGGCGATTGATTGCCATAAACCGGGAGCGGCGTCCGGCAAATGAAAGATAAAGGGCTTCTCCGGCGAGAATGACCGAAGCCGCCGCCAGCATGTAGATGAAGTAAAGCAGAGTTTGACCCGTCGGCATCAGAGGGCAACCTGCGGATTGAAGGCATCCTTGGCAAAATGATGGCCAAGAGTCGCGGCCTCGGGAGCGAAGCGCGGACGGACACCGGTTGCGCGAAAATCTCCGATGACTTTGCCTTCGGCCGTGACCTCACGGCGAACGAAATGATAGATTTCCTGAAGCTGGACGACATTGCCCTCCATGCCGGTCAGTTCCGATATGGAGGTGACACGCCGGCCGCCGTCCGAAAGACGCTGTGTCTGCACGATGATGTCGATGGCGGAAGCGATCTGCGCCCGGATCGAGTCGTGCGTCATCGGCATGCCGGCCATGCCGACCATCTGTTCGAGCCGCGAGATCGCGTCGCGCGGCGTGTTGGCATGAATGGTGGTCATCGAGCCTTCGTGCCCGGTGTTCATCGCCTGCAGCATGTCGAAGGCCTCCTCGCCGCGAACCTCGCCGACGATGATACGATCCGGCCGCATGCGCAACGCATTCTTCAGCAACTCGCGCTGGCGAACTTCGCCCTTCCCCTCGACATTGGGCGGGCGCGTTTCCAGCCGGCCGACATGCGGCTGCTGCAATTGCAGTTCCGCCGCATCCTCGATGGTGATCAGCCGCTCCCTGGACGGGATGTAACTCGACAATGCATTGAGCAAGGTCGTCTTGCCGCTGCCGGTGCCTCCCGAAACCAGGATCGATTTGCGTGCCTGCACGGCGATCCGCAGCAGGTCGATCATCGGCGGGCGGATTGAATTGAATGCCATCAAACGCTCGAGCGAATAGGGATTTTTCGAGAACTTGCGGATCGACACCAGCGGGCCGTCGACCGAGACCGGCCGCACCGCGATGTTGACGCGTGAGCCGTCTTCCAGCCGTGCATCGACCATCGGCGACGATTCATCGACACGCCTGCCGATGGCGGAAACGATTTTGTTTATGACGCGCAACAAATGCGCCTCGTCGCGGAAACGGATCGCCGTCTCCTCGATCACGCCACGCCGCTCAATGAAGACGCGCTTATGGGTGTTGATCATGACGTCGGTAATTGATTCGTCCTTGAGCAGTGGCTCAATCGGCCCGAGACCCAGCATCTCGTCGGCGGTGTCGCTGGTCAGCTGATCGAGCTCGCGTGCATTCAGCGGCACGTTGCGGCCGCGAACGAACTCGCGAACGATCGGACGGATCTCGTTCAGGATTTCATCCTTGGAGGCATTTTCAAGAGCGGTCAGATTGAACCGATCGATAAGGTGGCGATGAAGCTCGACCTTGAGCGTCAGGAAATCGTCGCCATGCGATTCAATATCAGCGGCTGGCGAAAGGGCTAGAGCAACAGGCGGCACCGCCAGCGGCTCGACCTTTGTCACTGCCTGCTGCTCGCCTGGCCCTTTGATGAACCGCCCCAGCATAATTGCTTATACTCCCCTCGGACTCATATTAGGGGAAACTAACTGTTAACCACCAGGGGCACAAGCGCCCGGATGGCTCGCGCACAGCCAATACTTTCTACATAGTTAAGATCAGAAGCCTGAAATAACGGGTTTATTTGATATGGCTGCCCGGTCGCGGTCAGAGCGTCGACCTCGCTTTCCGCATCCGTCTGTTTCTCGGCGCCAAACCGCTCCGGAAGGTCGCTAACCCACTAGATATAAAGGAATATGCGTTATAGCTAATGCTTCCCTAATTTCGCCGCACCCATGGCGAAATTGTGAACGGATGGTTAAGGGCGATTGAAAAATGATAAAAATCAAACCCTTGAGAAGATTTCGATTTGCAATATTCTTGCCGAATCATGTACAGGAAAGTTAAGGAACCCTTAATGTCGTTGACTCTGCATTTTCTCGGGACCTAGGATCGAGATGACGGGGGATGCTTGGGTATGGATTTCATCCTTTGCTCTGTCTCGTCGGGTTCAAACCTCCAAGGGAGAAATTGACATGAACAAGCTCATGACGATGACCCGGCAGTTCCGCGACGATGAAAACGGCGCTGCCATGGTCGAATATTCCATCCTTATCGGCATTATCGCCACTGCATCGATTCTTACCGTCATCGCCATCGGCGGCTGGGTGAGCGGTCGGTTCAGCGACCTCTGCGGTGACCTGCAGGCCGCCAGCACTCTCACCGGCGTCGGCGGGTGCGATGCCGCAACCGGCGTCGGCAGCTGATCAACTACCGATTCAGGCCCGGATCAGATCCGGGCCTGAAATCACTCAGGTCACTCGGCCGTTCTGCTGCCTTTTTCGGGGTTTGGGCTTATGCGCGCCAACACACTTGTCATGATCGTGCTCGCCGGCGTGTTCGGCGTCCTGGCCGTAGTTCTGGTCAATATCTGGCTGGCTGGCCAGCGAAGCGCCATCGCGCAAACGGGGATCGTCCAAGCCAGCACAGTCGTGGTTGCGGCAATACCACTGAAATTCGGCGATACGCTGAGCGCAGACAAATTGCGCGAAGTCGCATGGCCGGCGGGCGCGGTTCCAACCGGCGCCTTCAAGACAACGAAGGAGGCTCTGGCCGGCGAAGGCATCAGGCAGGCGCTGCAGACCATTAGCGCCAACGAACCTGTCCTCGCCAGCAAGATCACTGGGCCAGGCCAGCGTGCCACACTTTCGGCGGTGCTTGGCGAAGGGATGAAGGCCGTTTCCATCCGCGTCAACGACGTGCTCGGCGTCGCCGGCTTCGTTTTCCCGGGCGACCGGGTCGATGTCTTGCTGACACGAACAGTGCGCGGCGACGATGGCGCGGACAAGAGTTTCGTCGATGTGCTGCTGCAGAGCATGAAGGTACTCGCGATCGACCAGGTGGCCGATGTGAGCAAGGAGAGCCCGACAGTTGTGAAGTCGGTAACGCTGGAGGCCAGCACCAAGGATGCTCAAAAGCTGACCCTGGCGGCTGGCGCCGGCCAATTGTCGCTGGCACTTCGGCAAGCCGCGGCCAACAAGGGCGAGACGACCGAACGAATAACACTTTCCGACCTGATCGGCGAAACGCCGGCCGACGTCGCCGCCAGACAGGCGGAGCTCGACAAGAGGGCAGCGGCGGAAGCGGAGGCCGCAGCCGAGCGCAAGCGCGCCGAGGACAAGATAGCCGGGTTGACCCAGGCCGTGGAGCGGGTGGGAAGCCGCCTCGACGAACTGGGTAAGGTGAAGCCCGCTCCGGTGGTGGTGACGTCACCCGCACCACAGCCTGTCGTCAAGGAAGTGGTCAAATATGTGACCCCCACGCCGCCGGCACGGGCAACGGTCGGCGTCTTTCGGGGCGTGAAACTCGAGACATATGACGTGCCGCGACAACCATGATAGAGTGCGGCTAATAAAACGAGGCTGCCATCGGCAGCAATTGGGGAGACGGGGATGCAGGGGTCTAGGTTGAGGGTGGCGGCGGCCGCGTTGTCTTGTCTGGCGGCGCTGTTGCTTTCGGGCTTTGCTGCAGATGCAGCCGACCGCTTCATCGATGTATCGACACCCAGCGTCCATCGGATTTTCCTGCCGATGTCGCAATCGGTAACGGTCCAGGTGAGTGCCAATCTGGGCGATATCGTCGTCGGCGACGAGAAGATCGCCGATGCCCAGCCGATGACCGACCGCACGCTCTATGTCATCGGCAAGGGCGCCGGCACCACGACGGTCAATTTGTTTTCGACGGACAAGCGCTCGCTTGGCGCCCTCCAGATCGAGGTCGGCGTCGACGTCAGCGACATGGCGCAGGCGATCCGGCAGGTGGCACCCAGGTCGCGCATCGAAATCGGCTCGATCAACGGCAAGGTCAGGCTCGGCGGCCATGTCAAGGACGGCGCGACGCTGGAGGCCATCATGCAAGTTGCGCAGCAATATGGTCCTGACGCCATCATCAACTCCGTTACGGTCGATGACAGCCAGCAGGTCAACCTGGAAGTGCGCGTGCTGGAAGCCAAGCGCAACGCCGGCCGCGATCTCGGCGTGTCGATCCGGAGCACAAACGGCAGCGGCACAACCCGGACCGGAACAGGCATTGCCGCCGTCGACGAAGACAATGTGGTGGCCGGAGCGGGTAATATTGTCAGCGGCCTCCTTTCGAACAGCAATCCCTTTGCGGCACTGATCACCCGCGTCATCGACAGCAACATCAAGGTCGATCTGATCATCGAGGCGCTTGAGGCTAAAGGTGTGGTGCGCACGCTAGCCGAACCCAATCTGACCACTCTTTCAGGCGAGACGGCCAGCTTCAATGCCGGCGGCCAGGTCCCGATCCGTAGCGTCACCGCCGATGGCCTGATCCAGATCGAGTACAAGCAGTTCGGCGTCAATCTTCTGTTCACGCCGGTCGTGCTCGCCGACGACAAGATCCATATGAAACTGGCGCCGGAGGTGAGCGACCTGACCGGCTTCACCACTGCGGGCGACCCGATCTTCACCAACCGCAAGCTCGACACCGTCGTCGAGCTGCGCGACGGCCAGAGCTTCGCGGTCGGCGGCCTACTGTCCAGCAAGACCATCAAGCAGCAGAACCAGGTGCCGTGGCTCGGCCAGGTGCCTGTCATCGGGACGCTGTTCCGCAATTCGAGCAACCAGAAGGAAGAGACCGAGCTGGTCGTGATCGTGACGCCACACATCGTGCGGCCGGTGAAGCCCGGCGAGCAGTTGGCGACGCCTTTCGACAAGACACGGCCCGCCAATGATCCGGAATTCTTCGTGCTCGGCCAGCTCGAGGTGAACAAGGACATGATCCGAAAATACGAAACTGGCGATGGTGTCACCGGCCCTTATGGCCACATGCTCGACTTCAAATCGAAGGACAAGATGCTCTATGTCAAGAAATAGCGTCTTGATCCTCATCCTGTGCGCCGGTGCGCTGTCTGGCTGCGCCGCGGACTATCTGAACCATTACGACTCGGTGACCTTGGCCGCCGGCGACACGCAGAAGTTCAATTCGCTGCTGCAGACGGTCGATCCGCTCAATCCGGCCTCCAGGAACACACACATCGAAGGCGACGGCACGCGCGCTGCCGCCGTTGCCCACAGCTACAAATTTCCGCCACCGCCACCACCACCGCCAGCGATCACGGTCAATGTCGGCACACCGACAAACTAAGGCACAGAAGGATGCGGTTTCGACGCGTCAGGTAAAACGAGGGATCCTGGCGCAATGGGAACAGAGAGTACGGTCATGTTGAGGACCATTCGTGCATTTTGGGGCGATGAGCGGGGGATAGCGATGATTCTCGTCGCCATCATGCTGCCGGTGATCATCGGTTTTGCTCTGCTGGTCATCGATATGTCCCGGGCCAACAGCCTGCACAACGACCTTCAGAAGGGCGCCGATGCTTTCGCCTTAGCCGCAGCGGCGGAATTGGACGGACGAGCGGATGCGATTACCCGAGGATACCGGGCCATCGACAATCTCCTGACCAACGGAAGCAGATTTTCGACCTCCGGCACCCATACGCTGGCTCGGCAACCTGATTTAACCGTCACTTTTTTAACCGGAATTCCGGCCAACGACAGCACCGCGCTAAATGCGAACGGGACCGACGCGAACGGCACGAACTGGGCCACGACAGATCCCAAACTGGCGAGTTTTGTCGAGGTAACGGTGAACCCCACCGGCTTCGCCAACATGTTTCCGGCTTCGTTTCTGACCGGGGACAGCGCAAGTAATAGCATGAACATCGGGTCGACGGCTGTCGCCGGCAATGCCGGCGCCACTGTTTGCTCGATGGTGCCGACGTTCATATGCAATCCGTTTCCAGGCCAGGATCTCAACCAGATTGCGAGTTCGGCGAGCCTGTTGAGGAAGAGCCTCAAGCTTGTCGCCGGCGGCAACAATTGGGGACCGGGGAATATCGGCTTCCTTCGGCCAAAGGATGCTCACGGCTATGGCGAGACCGACCTCGCGACTGACGTAGCAATCGGTCAAGTGCCCGAATGCGTGAACACCAGGCTGATCTATACGCAAACCGGCACTTTGAGCAATAAGGTCACGGATGCCTTCAATACCCGCTTCGACAGGTACGGAAACGGCAACGGGTTCCCTTCCAAGAATGACAGCCGGTGGCCGCCGGCACCAAACATACGAAAGGGGTACAAGATGACGGGCCCCTGTGTCGGAACCCTGCAGACGGATACAACGAAATTCCGTGGGCTGACCCAGGACCTGGGCTTCACCGGCCAAATCGGCAACGGGAGCTGGGATTATGACGGCTATGTCAGCGTCAACAAGCTGACAGCGGGACTGGCCGATTTCAAGGATGCAAACGGCAACGCCTACAGCAATGCCAACCCTCCGTCCCGCTATGATCTTTATAAATACGAGATAGACCACAATCTCGTCGGCACTACGTCACTAGGCGGTGAGAAGGGTACGCCGGGCTGCGCGCCGACGACTGGCGGGACCGATCGCCGGCTGTTCCAGGCTGCCATCGTCGATTGCAGCTCCCAGGCCGTCGTAGACCAATTGAAGGGGCAGAGCGGCGCCGTGCCGGCGATGGGTTTCGCAAGCGTCTTTCTGACCGAAGCAGTGGCTAACGGTGAAGTCCGGGCCGAAATCGTCGATATCAACGGTACACTTGGCAGAGGCACACTGGCGAATCGGGTGCGCGACGAAGTGCAGCTTTACAGGTGATGTGATGCTGGCGGCGTTAGGCTCAATTCTGCGCAGGTTCGGTCTCGAGGAGCGAGGCGCGGTGCTCGTCGAGATGACGCTGATCACCCCTTTGATGATCAGCCTTTCGGCTGGCGTTTTCGAGTTTGGCAATCTTCTGCACCAGAAGCTTCTGATCGAAGCTGGCCTCAACGACGGTGCTCGTTACGCAGCACGTTGCAACCAGACATTCAATACAGCGCTGGATTGCGCCACCTACGCCGCCAACATCGCCGCAACTGGAACGTATAATTGCGGTGGCAATTGCAGCATCGCCAGCCGCGTCACAAGTTGGCTACCGAACGCGATTACGGTCAATCTCAATTACCGCGTCATACCAGTGACTACAGATGTCGATGGTTTGCAGAACTACAAAAGCTCATCGTCGAATGTCCGAGTGGTCCAACTCTCGACTTCCTTCACTTATACGGGAACCTCTTTGCTTAATTATCTCGGTCTTGGGCCGATCACCTTTTCTGCTGCCCACGAAGAACGGTACATGGGGTGGTGAGATGCGTCATCTATTCCGTTTCAGAACAGACGAAGCCGGCGCCATGATCGTGGAGTTCGCTATCAGCATGGTCCTGCTGCTGGTGCTCACCCTCGGCTTCGTTGATTTCGGCTACGCATTGTATCAGTGGAATGCCGCGACCAAGGCCGTGGAAATAGGCGCGCGCATGGCTTCCATTTCGACCCCCGTAGCGCCTGAGATCGCCGCGGCCGGCGTCGCGACAACGCCAGGCAACCCCATTCCCGTTGGGAACTACGACTATTTGTGCAACGGCGCTACCAGCACATGTAGTTGCGTCGGCTCGGGATGTGTGGCCGGAACCTTTACTGCGGCGAACTTCAATCGGATCTTTCGCGGAGATGCGGCGGGAGCGGGCATATGTCCGACGCGTGCAGCGAGTGAACGGCCGGGTATGTGCCAATTCTTTTCCAGGCTACAGCCGGCCAATGTGCTCATCCGCTATACCGCGACCGGGCTCGGTTATCAAACCCGTACAAGCGGGTCGGTCCCGACAATAACCGTAAGCCTTCAGAACATGACCTTCCAGTTCTTCTTTCTGGGCGGACTGCTCGGATTCGCAGACATCACCATGCCCTCCATGCTGAGCACGGTCACGGGCGAAGACATGAAGAGCACCGCGCCATGAATGCCATCAACACCAAGGTTACACCGACCAAGCGAAAGCAGGTGGCGCTGTTTTCGTCGGATCCGCAGTTCAAGCTCGATGTGGCGACACGCCTCGATGCGTTGGCGATCTATGATGTCAGGGTTTCCGAGACGGGTGATTTTCTCAAGGGGCCGCCGGCGGACACGCGCCCGAGCATCGTCATCCTCGATCTCGGCAATGGCGAGTTGCTCGGCAGGCCGGGCATTGTCGAGGCGCGCGCGCTGTGGGCTGATGTGCCGCTGATCGCGGTTTCCGACGAGCTGACGTCGGAGCAGACGCGCGTGCTGGTGCGCATGAACGCCTCGGACTGGCTGCACAAGCCGCTTGACGGCAAGGAGCTGCTCAACGCGGTGACCTTCCACGACACCGGCAACCAGGGAACGAAAAGCCGGATCATCACCTTTGTCGGCGCCAGCGGTGGCGCAGGTGCAACGACGCTGGCGCTGTCGGCGGCCGAATTCCTGGCTTCGAAATCGACCGAGCGCGCGGCATCCACCTGTCTGGTCGATCTCGATTTCCAGGCCGCCAATTGCGGCGCCTATCTCAATTTGTTCAACCAGTTCGATCTTGCCGGCATCATCGGCCAGCCGGAACGGCTCGATGTCGAACTGATGGATGTCATCAAGCTTTCGCGCCCGTCCGGCCTCACCCTCTATGCGTTCGAGCGGCCGCAACTGCCCTTCGAGCCGCATGGCAGCGATTTCGTCTTCCGGCTTCTGGACCTCGTCGCCTACCGCTTCGACGACATCGTCATCGACCTGCCCAATCTCGAAACGCCCTGGCACAATTCCGTGCTGTCGACGAGCGACGAGATCTTCATCGTCTTCGAACTCAATGTCGCTTCGCTGCGGCAAGGCAAGCGGCTCTACAAGAAGATCCGCGAGCTGCGCGGCAACGCGGTCAGCATCACGCTGGTCGCCAACAAGCACAAGCGCAAATGGTTCGGGAACCACTTTTCGCGCAGCGAGCTCGAAAAGATATTCAAGGCGCCGCACATCAAGTCGGTGGCGCTGGACAACGCGCTTCTGACCGACGCGCTGAACAGAGCCATCCCGCCATCGGAAGTCGATGGGCGGGCGCGCTTCAACAAGGATCTGAAGCGGATGTTCAAAGAGCGGCTCGATGACGCTGCCCGATAGATATCGGATCGCGAGATATCGGATCGCTGGGCGGCTGGCCGGCACCTGCGTGCTCGGCGCGGCGCTGGCGCTGTCCGTCCAGGACTTCGCCGAAGCGCGATCGGTCGAGCGGCCGCCGCTGCCGGCGATGGGGCCCAGCCTGCGCAAGGCCGTTGCCTTGGCGACCACCGAGCAGCCGGGAACGATCATCATCCGCAAGGACGAGAAGGCGCTTTACCTGGTGACCCGCCAGGGCCAGGCGCTGCGCTACCAGATCAGCGTCGGGCGCGACGGGTTCGGCTGGACGGGCGTCGTCAAGGTGGGGGCGAAGACCAAATGGCCGGAATGGCGCCCGCCACAGGAAATGAGGGCCCGCCAGCCGGAGCTGCCGAAAATGGTGCCAGCCGGCCCCTACAATCCGCTCGGCGCAAGGGCGCTCTATCTGTCCCGGGACGGTCGCGACACGCTCTACCGGATCCACGGCACCAACGATCCGTCGGGGGTTGGCTTCGACGGAACGTCAGGCTGTTTTCGGCTCACCAACACGGATGTGATCGATCTTTTCAAGCGCGTCGCGGTCGGCGCAAAGGTGGTGGTCCAATGACGACGATCAGCGAACCGGACATGCCGGCGATCGACATCGGAAACCATGAGCAGCGCGAACAGGGCGCCATCGAGAGACCCAGCAAGACAAAGACGGTTGGCATTCTCATCGCCAGCGGTGCCTTGCTGATCACCGGGATCAACATGGCGGCCGCGATCTATCTCTATCGCGGCATGAGCGATCTGCGTTTCGTCGAAGCGCGGCTGGAACAACTCGGAGCGTTCGAGCAGCGGATCGCGGCACGGCTCGACACGGTCAACAACGGCTTCCAGAGCCGGTTCGAGAAACTGGACAGCCAACTGCAAGGCAGCTTCAACGAGATCAATGGCAGCATTGCCCGGTTGGCCAAGAATATACCGGTCGCCGGCGGCGAGGCCATGTCGAGTGCGGCGGAACCGTCCGAGATCACCACCAGCACGCTGGCGCAAGCGCCCGAAGCCCTCGACGGCGAGAGCGAACCGAGCGTCATCGAAGCGCCGCGTGCGCCCAGGAAGAGGATCGCACCGGCGGCGCCCCCTGCCCCAAGCTCCAACTACCAGCGCATGGAGCAGCCTGACGGCAAGGTCTATTACCGCAGGATCAACTAGACTGCGGTTTAGAGATCGCGCTGCAGGGCCAGGCTGCGGATGGACCGGGCTTCGGTCCGCGCCCGCGCTTCGCCAAGGAAGGCGATGTGGCAGTATGCACAGGCCGAGACGCCCAGAAGCAGCACCAGGCTGTTCTTCAAGGTGAAATCGACCGTCAGCGAGAATGGAAGACCACTCGGCGACGTGAACGCGGCGATCGTGCTCGCCGTTTCCGGATGACTGCCGACCGCGATCATCAGCCCGGCGAAAATCAGGGCGACGTGGTTGGCGAGGAAGAAGAACGCCGACCTTCTGGTGTGGCACGCTATCCAGCAGACGATCGATGCGGCGGCAAGGATGGCGGCATCGACAGCCATCGAGCTGCCCAGGCAGACATCGACCTGCTGCCAAAGCATCGCCGACAAGGGGCGCAGCTCAAGCCATAGCCACCATGCGGTGGGGCTGGCCGGATAGGCGCCCAGCAGGAAGGTCGCCATGCGCTCCCCAGCCAGGATCGCAAGAATGAGAAACGGGAAGGCAAAAAGCAGAAGCGGCTTGCGTTTCATGTTCCCTCGACAATCTGCAAGCCAGGATAGACTGCATAGATTGCGCAAGGCTTAACGGCTCTATCGAGATGTCGAGCTCCGTAAATCTCAAATCACGGCTTGCGAAAGCCGTTCCGCATGCCATCTCAGATGGTCGTCCATGAAACTGGAAATGAAGAAATACGAGTGGTCGTAGCCGTCCTGCATGCGTAGCGTCAGCGGGATGCCGGCCTTGGCGCAGGCCGCTTCCAGAAGCCAGGGCCTCAGCCCGTCATTCAGAAATCCGTCCGATGTTCCCTGATCGACGAGAAATCCCGGAAAGCGGTGTCCATCCTCGATGAGCGAAGTGGCGTCGTAGCCGCGCCACGAGGCCTCGTCGTTGCCAAGGTATTTTTCGAAGGCCGGCTTCGACCAGCCGGCGGTGGCCGGCTGCACGATCGGCGCAAACGCCGAGCAGCTTTTGAAGCGCTCTGGATTTTTCAGCGCAATCGTCAGCGCGCCGTGGCCGCCCATCGAGTGGCCAAAGATCGCCTGGCGCCTCATGTCGGCCGGAAATTCCTGCGCGATCAGGGCCGGCAGTTCCTCAGTGACATAGGAATACATGCGATAGTTCTTCACGTAGGGCTGCTGCGTCGCATCGACGTAGAAGCCGGCGCCACTGCCGAACTGCCAATTGTCCTTCTCGTCGGGAATGTCGGCGCCACGCGGACTGGTGTCGGGACAAACGACGATCAGGCCAAGCTCCGCGGCCATCCGCCTGTATTCGCCCTTGTCCATCACATTGGCATGGGTGCAGGTGAGGCCGGAGAGGTACCACACTACGGGGCAAGGCGTTTCACGGGCCTGCGGTGGTACAAAAACGGCAAAAGTCATTTCGCAGGCGCAGGCATCCGAAACGTGGGAATAGACGCCCTGCATGCCGCCGTGCGACCTGGCCGCGGAGATGATCTTCATCTGTTCTGACATGTGCTTTTTCTCCGGCAATTTCAAAACGCCAACCATGGTCGCCGTCAATACGGCATCGGTCGGGATCGCGGCAACCCCTGGAGGATGGACCATGATCCGGATTCCGTGGGATGACGCAGGTCTGGTCGACCGGCGGCGCGGGCATTCCCGAATGCCAATCGCGCCGCCGGTCTTACGCCAATGCTGGGGAAGCCGGTATTTTGGGAACACAGAGCTTTCAGCGCGGCGTATGGCTCAAACCGATCAGTAGACCACCACGCTGCGGATACTTTCACCGGCATGCATGAGATCAAACCCCTTGTTGATGTCCTCCAGCTTCAGCGTGTGGGTGATCATCGGGTCGATCTGGATCTTGCCGTCCATGTACCAGTCGACGATCCTCGGCACGTCGGTGCGGCCGCGCGCGCCGCCAAAGGCGGTGCCCATCCAGGTCCGTCCGGTGACCAGCTGGAACGGCCGTGTCGAGATCTCCTGGCCGGCGCCGGCAACGCCGATGACGACCGACTTGCCCCAGCCGCGATGCGAGGCTTCCAGCGCCTGACGCATCACCTTGGTGCTGCCGGTGCAGTCGAATGTGTAGTCGGCACCGCCGATCTGGTCGGCGCCGCGCTTGGTCATGTTGACGAGGTGGGGCACGACATCGCCGTCGATCTCCTTCGGATTGACGAAATGCGTCATGCCGAACTTCTCGCCCCAGGCCTTCTTGTCGTTGTTCAGGTCGACGCCGATGATCATATCGGCGCCGGCAAGTTTTAACCCCTGGATGACGTTCAAGCCGATGCCGCCGAGGCCGAAGACGACGGCGGTCGCGCCGATCTCGACCTTGGCGGTGTTGATCACCGCCCCGATGCCGGTGGTGACGCCGCAGCCGATGTAGCAGATCTTGTCGAAGGGGGCGTCGGGATTGACCTTGGCCACCGCGATCTCGGGCAGCACGGTGAAGTTCGAGAAGGTCGAGCAGCCCATGTAGTGGAAGATCTTGTCCTTGCCGATCGAAAAGCGCGACGAGCCGTCCGGCATCAGGCCTTGGCCCTGCGGGGCGCGGATCGCCGTGCACAGATTGGTTTTGCGTGACAGGCAGGACGGGCACTGGCGGCATTCGGGCGTGTAGAGCGGGATGACGTGGTCGCCCTTCTTGACCGAGGTGACGCCCTTGCCGACATCGACCACCACGCCGGCGCCCTCATGGCCAAGGATGGCCGGGAACAGGCCTTCGGGATCGGCACCCGACAGCGTGAATTCGTCGGTGTGGCAGATGCCGGTCGCCTTGATCTCGACCAGCACCTCGCCCTGGCGCGGACCATCGAGGTCGACCTCCATGATCTCCAGCGGCTTTCCGGCGGCGACAGCAACTGCGGCGCGGGTTTTCATCTTTTCTCTCTCCCAAAACTTGTTCTTGCCGAAGCCATGGCTCCGCTCGTGGTGATCGGTCTAAAGCCTGTTCCATCCCAATGGCATCGGGATGAGGCTCTATTTCAGTGTTTGGGCATGATCTTTTCCGAAAACCGGGTTCCACTTTTCGGGATCATGCTCTAAGCGGCGACCTTGCCGGGACCAGCCGGGAACACGCCCGACATCACCGTGAACCCCTTGATGCGCTTGACCCGGTCGCACCAGCGCCGGATTGCCGGATAGTCCTGACGCGGAATGCCGCCCTCCTCCGACAAGATGATGTAGGGAAAGCAAGCGATGTCGGCGATGGTCGGGCGGCCGGCCGAACAGATCCAGTCGCGGCTCTGCTGTTCGCCGAACCACAGGTGCTCGTCGAGGATACGGAATAGCCGATGCGCGCCGGCGCGGGCGGCATCGATGTCGAAATCGTAAAACAGGCTGTCATGCAGACGCGCCGCAGATGCCGTTCCGGTGATGCCGTCGGCGAAAGCCAGCCACTGGCTGATCTCGCCAAGCAACGCCGGATTGTCCAGGGGATACCAACTCTTCGACGGATCGTATCTGGCTGCGAGATAGACAAGGATCGCCTGCGCGTCGCGCAGCACAAGACCGTCATCCTCGAGCACCGGCAGCTGTCCGAGCGGATTGAGCCTCAGGAACCATTCGGATTTGTGCTCGCGACCGGGGTAGAAGTCGACAGGCACGGTCTTGTAGTCGATGCCGAGGAAACTCATCAGCAGCCGCAATTTGTAGCAATTGCCGGACAGTTCGTAGTCATAAAGCGTGATCATCGGCTGCTCCTAGATGTCCAGCACGAGGCGTGCCGACTTGGCCCGCGAAACGCAGGTCATGATCTTGGTCCCGGCCTGTTTTTCGGCGTCGTTCAGGTAGACATCCTGATGGTCCGGTTCGCCTTCGATCACCGTCGCCACGCAAGTGCCGCAGGCACCCTGTTCGCAGGACGACGGTACATCGATGCCATTCTCGCGCATGACCTGCATGATGGTCTTGCCGGCAGGCACCTTGAGCGTGACGCAGGAGCGCGCCAGGGCCACTTCGAAGCTCGAACTGTCATCAATCTTGTTGGTGTTCTTGAAGTACTCGAAATGAACCGCGCTGTCGGGCCATCCCTGCTCCGCCGCTGTCCTGCGGGCAGCTTCCAGCATCGGACCGGGGCCACAGATATAGACATGCATGCCGTTCCGGTATGCGGAAAGCAGTTCGTGCAGTTTCGCGCCTGTCTGTTCCGGCGTGAGGCCAAGATGCGGCACCAGTGAGCCACCGAGTTGCCGCAGCCGATCGGAAAAGGCGAGATGCTCCTCCCCTTGCGCGAAATAGTGCAATTCGTGCGCCAGATCCTGATTCTTCAGCGCCTGCGCCATCGCCAGCAGCGGCGTGATGCCGATGCCGCCGGCGACGAACAGCGTCCTGATCGCGTCGCGGCGCAGCGGAAAATTGTTGCGCGGCTCGGAGATCGCCAGCACGTCACCTTCACGCACCGTCTCGTGCATGCATTTCGAACCGCCTTTCGAATCCCTCTCCAGCTTGACGCCGATGGTAAAGCTGTCGGTTTCGCCAGGACCGTTGGTGATCGAATATTGCCGGACCTCGCCATTGGGCATGTGGACATCGATATGGGCGCCTGGCTGGAAAGTGGGCAGAAGGCCCTTGATCGGGCGAAGCTCGAAGCCGGCTATGCCGTCGGCGGCCCGCCATTTCCTTGCCACAGAGACGCGCAGCGCCGCCTTGCGGCCATGCGTCGTCAGTTCCGGCATTTCGGCGAGTTCGGCTGATACTTTTTCATAGACAGGCTCGATCGGCGCGGGCGCGGCGGCGCTTGCCGCCTCATGTTCCGCCGCATCGCGCAACTTGCCGAGCCGTTCGTTGTGGTGGCGCAAGGCGGCGATACGCGCGGCTCCCTCGAGGTCCTGATCGAGCACGCCGCGAATGACCGAACGGTTGGAATCGACGGGTTGAACGAAGAAGACGCCTTGCGTCTCCCGGCTGCCGTCACGCGAGCGGAGCGCCACGGCAAAATCCTGCACGGCTTCGACCAGGATCTCGGCGGCGTCGCCCTCGACGGCTCCGCTGGGCTGGAACCGATAGGCTTTCAGCTTTTCCACGACCTTGCCGGCCGGCGCATTGACCGGAATGCCACGCAAGGTAAGCAACTTGCCCTCCAGCAGCCCGGCGACATCGGGAACCTCCCCTTGCGGCTCTTCGGACGACCAGACGAGGCCATAGCGCTCCACCGCCGGAAAGGTGCGGTTGGTGATGGTGCGGGCCGGCGCATCGGCGGGGTGGGCGGGAATATAGGTGCAGCCGGCGGTGCGGTTCGAATAACGCCAGCCATGATACTGGCACTTCAGTTCGCGCCCGTCATTGATGCCGATCGACAGCCTTACGCCGCGATGCAGGCAGCGGTTCTCCCAGATGTTGACGTAACCGTCATCGGCTCGCCAGACGGCGAATTCCCGGCCAAGCAGCTGGCCATGGAAGACGTGGCGGTAAGGCAAATCATGGGCGGCGGCGATCGGATACCACCGGCTTCTGGCTTCTTGCAACATTTCGTCGTCTCCAAAAATAATGTCAGGCCGCAACCGGGATGACGCCGTAGGTCACGCCCTTCTGGCTAAGCCAACGCCTGTAGGCGATGGCCGACTTGTCGGCCCGGATCGGTGTTTCGGCACGAGGGTCCAGCGGCAGGCGTTTCGGCACCTGGTTCTCGAGGATCGGTTTGTCCTGCCCGAAGATCGTCTGCTGGAAGCGCTTGATGATCTTGTCTTCATTGTCTTCGTCGAGCACGCAAAGCAGCATGTGGGCGCGCACATGCTCCTGGTCGACCGGCTGCAGGAAGATGGCAATGACATCGCGCCGGGCTTCGTCGACCGGGCTCGATTTGTAGAGCACCGAGCAATAGGGATGTGGCACGCGGTAGACGTAGTCCACATCCGCGCCACCATCCGAAGCTGTGGAAGCCATCGGCTGAAAGAAGCGGCAACGCGTGGCTAGGATCTCGTCGCGGTCGACGGATATCTCGACATCGTATTCCTTGACTTCGGTATGCGGTTCGACGCCGAGGATGTCGGTATGCACATAGGGAAAGTGGCCCATGTCGAGAAAATTCTCGATGGCGCGCGGCGCTGAGACGTTGACGCCAAACGTTGCCGCGTTGAGCTTGCGGCGGTCCGGCTCTTCATATTCAGGGATCGGAAACAGCTCTGCCGGCGGCGAACCGAGCGAGGTCCAGACATAGCCATAGGCGCTCTTCGTGGGCAATGTTTCACGGATCGAGGCCGGATCGACCCAGGCGCCGGATGGCAGGTCGGGCCGGGATATCCAGACCCCGATGACGCCGCTCGCGCCAATTGCGAAACTGACCTGCTCGCCGAGCAGGGTCGTCTCCACCACACTGTCTGGCGTCGTCTCGGCAATGGCACCGATCGGATGCCAGAGATTGAGAATGACCGGGTCCGAACATTTCGTCTGTATCATTTTCATGTCCCTCGAAGGAGCCAGGCCGGCATCGATCCCATCAGGCCTGGGCCGGAATGGCGCCGTAAGTTATTGCCTGATCCCGCAACCAGCGCCGGTAGGAAACAGAGACGGCATCGGCGCGGATCGGTGTTTCAGCCCGCGGATCCAACGGCAACCGTCGCGGCACCTGGTTTTCCAGGATCGGCTTGTCCTGGGCGAAGATCAGCTGCATGAAGCTGCGCACCGTCGCCGCGTCGATGCCGTCCACAAGGTAGCAAAGGAAGGGATGAGCGACGCAGTTCTCCTCATCGACCGGCTGCACGAACAGGGTGATGACGTCGAGCCGGTCCTTCTTCACAGGATTGCTCTTGTAGAGGGCCACCGTATACGGCCGGATCACCTTATAGATGTAGTCGACGACAAAGCCTTCCTTGGCGGTCGGCGAGGCCAGCGGTTGATAGAATTTGCATTCGGTCGCCAGCACCTCGTCCTTGTCGGTGATCTCGACCCTGTAGGGCACCACTTCGGTGTGCGGCTCGTCACCCAGCAGGCCTGTATGCACGAAGGGGAAGTGCCCCATGTCGAGAAAATTCTCGACGGCGCGCAGACCCGACACCTTGACCGCGATCGAGCCGCCGCTGACCAGATGCCGGTCCGCCTCGTTCGATTCCGGAATGTAAATGATGTCCCGCCAAGGCCTGCCAAGACATGCCCAGACGAAGCCGTAGCGCTCGGCCGAATTGACCTGTTCGCCGGTGTCCTGGCGGACGATCTCCTTGTTGTAGCGTCCCTTGCAGGTGATCGAGAGAGCGACCCCCAAAAGCCGTGTGTTGAACGGTGCACCAGCGGACAGCATCGAGCAATCCGCAACAATATGCCAGTCGTTCAAGAGAACCCCGTCGCTGCAAGGGCTGGTCATCGCAATCGTCCTCCCTGGCCGGCTCTTCACATCGAACCCGGCTTGGTCAGCGCCACCATTGCAAACACAAGATTGGATATCAATCAATGCATTTTTTGTAGCCAATGAATGTTTTTTGGTTGACAGACTGAAAGGATTGCATCCCATATATGGCACACCGCAACCTGGGATATGGGGCGCTGGAATGACGCCGATCATCGGCAGTGACATTGCGAAAGACGCGTGGAAACCCACGTGGAGCACCGTCTCGTGAGCGGCCGTTCCCAGTCAATCGCCGACACGCTGACGCGCGCCATCATTGATCATCGTCTCGTCCCCGGCTGCAAGCTCGGTGAACGCGAACTTGCTGAAATATTCGACGTCAGCCGCATCGTCGTCCGCCAGGCTTTGATACGCCTCGCCGATGACGGACTGGCCCAGATCGAGCGCAATCGTGGTGCCTTCGTCGCCAAGCCGAGCATGCAGGAGGCGATGGAAATCTACGACGCCCTGACGCTTGTCGAACAGGGCGTGGCAGCCCAGCTCAGCGACCGGCTGGGACCGGCCGGCTGGGCCGAACTGCGCCATCATGTCGAACGGCAACGCCAGGCCGTAGCCGCCGGCAACGATGCCCTGGCCGACGTACTCGGCCAGGAGTTCCACACCGTGTTCGTGCGCCTCAGCCGCAACAAGGTGATGCAGGAAATCCATGCGCAGCTTGTCCGCCGCACGACGTTGCTGCGCTCCCTCATCACCGCCGATTTCGACTATTGCAATCTGCTCGACGACCACTCGCGGGTCGTTGACCTGCTGGAAAAAGGTCGCTTGAAGCAGGCCATGGATCTCATCGACACACACCACCGCACGGTGGTGCGCGGCTACATCATGAACCGTGAGGTGTTTCCGGAAATGACACCGGCCGAGGCCCTTGCCCCCTATCTCGACGGCACGGCCGATGCGGCGACAACAGCGGTTCCGCTCAGAAGGATGGCGAAGTCGCCCGGGAATGGCGACGCCGCAACGCATCTCGGAGCCGCAGCGCATCTCCATGTTCATCTTCCAAAAACAGATCCGGCATCCACAAGCCGGGCATCAACCAAAAAAACCAACAGAGGGTTACCATCATGAACGACGTAACAAGACGGGATTTCCTGAAATACGGCAGCGCGCTGGGCGCAGCACTTGGCGCAGGAGGCCTAAGCACGATCGCACAAGCGCAGGAGGTGCTGAAAATCGGCGCCGTCTATGTCTCGCCGGTGGCTGAAATCGGCTGGACCAAGCAGCACAGCCTCGGTGTCGAAGCCATCAAGGCCGCATTCGGCGACAAGGTCGAGCTGACCGTCATCGACAACATCTTCATGCCGCAGGACGCCGAGCGCATTTTTCGCGAACTGGCGAGCGCCGGCAACAAGCTGATTTTCGGCACCAGCTTTTCACACGGAACGCCCATGCAGAAAGTGGCGCCGCGGTTCCCCAAAATGGCATTCGAACATTGCTCCGGCATCGTCCACCTTGCCAATCTCGGCACCTTCGAAGCCAAATATTACGAGGGTACTTTCGTCGCCGGCGCTGCCGGCGGCTACATGTCGAAATCAGGCAAGATCGGCTTCATCGGCGGCTTCCCGATCCCCGACATCGTCGGGCCGGCCAATGCGCTGCTGCTCGGTGCGCAAAGCGTCAACCCGAACGCCACCTGCAACACCATCTTCCTCAACTCCTGGTTTGATCCGGGCAAGGAAAAGGAGGCCGCCAAAACACTGCTTTCACAAGGCTGCGACGTCATCTGCTCGATGACGGACACGGCCACCGGTGTCCAGGTCGCCGGCGAAGGCGGCGCCTGGTCGATCGGCTATGCCAGCGACATGGCGAAATTCGGCTCCGGCAAGCAATTGACGGCATTCGTGCTCGACTGGACCAGCGACTATGTTGGCGCCGCCAAGGCCGTTGCCGCGGGCACCTGGAAGCCGGAAGTGCGTTGGGACGGACTGGCGGCAGGCGTCGTGAAAATGGCGCCCTACAATGACGGTATTCCGGCCGACACCAAGGCCAAGCTACAACAGCTCGAGGCCGATATCGGCAGCGGCAAGGTTCATCCCTACGGCGGCGAGCTGAAAGACCAGGACGGCAATGTCAAGGTCGCCGCCGGTTCGGTTCTGGCCGACGACGACATTCGCGGCATGAACTGGTTCGTGAAGGGGATGATCGGCAAGCTGAGCTGATCGTCGCTCAAAAAGCCAACCGACGCCGAAGCTGGAATGCTTCGGCGTCTGCCAGCTTGCGCCTAGTCCAACCCCGCTCCACGCCACGGCAGGACCCGCCATGCATCCGCGTTTAGAACTGCGCAACATCTGCAAGCGCTATCCGGGCGTCGTCGCCAATGACGACGTTTCATTGTCTATCCAGCCCGGCGAAATCCACGCTGTCTTGGGCGAGAATGGCGCAGGCAAATCCACCCTGATGAAGATCATCTATGGCGCGGCGCAGGCCGACTCCGGGGAAATCCATAGCGATGGTAATCCGATCGTCGCTCACAATCCGGCGGTATCCCGCGCGCTCGGCATCGAGATGGTCTACCAGCATTTCGCGCTGTTCGAATCCGTATCGGTGGTCGAGAACATCGCCCTGTCGACAAGCGCCGCGTTCCATCTGCCGACGCTTGCCGAAAAGATCCGCGACCTCTCCATGCGCTACGGCATGCCCATAGATCCGCATCGCCAGGTGCACGACCTGTCGGTTGGCGAGCGCCAGCGTGTGGAAATCGTGCGCTGCCTGCTGCAGGCGCCGAAACTCCTGATCCTCGACGAGCCGACTTCCGTGCTGACGCCTCAGGCAGTGGTCAAGCTGTTCGAGACGCTGCGGCAGCTCGCCGCCGAAGGCTGCAGCATCGTCTACATCAGCCACAAGCTGGACGAGGTGCAGGAGCTCTGCGACACCGCCACCGTGCTGCGCAACGGCAAGGTCACCGGCACCGCCCGCCCGAAAGAGACGACATCGCTGGAGCTTGCCCGCATGATGGTCGGTTCCAAGTTGCCTGAAATGCATGTCAGCCCGCCAAGCCCGAGCGACAAGCCGGTGCTCGAGGTCAACAACCTTTCGGTCTCGGCCCGAGACCATTTCGGCGTCGACCTGAAGGATGTGTCGTTCAATGTGCATGGCGGGGAAATCGTCGGCATTGCCGGCGTTTCCGGAAACGGCCAGGCCGAGCTGATCGCCCTGCTCAGCGGCGAACGCACCCATGACCGCGGCGACGCGATCAGGATTTGCGGCACCGACGCCGCCCGCCTGCGTGCCCACGAGCGCCGCAAGCTCGGCGTCGCCTTTGTTCCCGAAGAACGGCTCGGACGCGGTGCGGTGCCGTCGCACACGCTGTGGGAGAACGCCGTGCTGACCGCGCATCGCTTCGGCACGGTGCGCAACGGACTGGTGGATCGCCGCAAGGCCAAGGCTTTCGCCGCCGGCATCATCGACAGGTTCAAGGTCAAGGCCAATGGAGCGCAGTCGACCGCGCAAAGCCTGTCGGGCGGCAACCTGCAAAAGTTCATCGTCGGACGCGAGATCGCGCTCAAGCCAAAGCTGTTCCTGGTCTCGCAGCCGACCTGGGGTGTCGATGTCGGAGCATCCGCCTTCATCCGGCAGACCATCATCGATCTCAGCCGTGCCGGGGCAGCGGTGCTTGTCGTCTCCGAAGAACTCGACGAGTTGTTCGAGATCTGTGACCGGCTGCTGGTGATCTGCAAGGGAAAGGTATCACCGCCACTCATCCGCACGACAACCGACCGCGAGGAGGTCGGACTTCTGATGACCGGCCGGACAATGAACGAGCCGACATCGGCAAACGGGAGTGGCGATATTGCACTTCAGGATTGAACAAAGGCCGGAGCCATCCGCGCCGATGCGCATTGCCGCACCGATCCTGGCGACGATACTGACGGTCGTCGTCGGCTCGGTTTTCTTCGCGTCTCTGGGACATGACCCGCTGGCGACGCTCCATGCGTTCTTTGTCGAGCCGCTCAGTTCGATGAACGGACTGTCGGAATGGCTGCTCAAGGCCTCGCCGCTGATCCTGATCGCCTGCGGGCTGGCGGTCGGTTTTCGCGCCAATGTCTGGAACATCGGCGCAGAGGGTCAGTTCACGATGGGTGCGATTGCCGCCAGCGGCGTGGGGCTGTTCTGGCCAAATCCGGAGAGCATGCTGCTGTTGCCCCTGATGTTCCTGGCCGGCATGGGCGCCGGCATAGCATGGGCGGCCATTCCGGCCTTCCTGCGTGCCCGCATGAACACCAACGAAATCCTCGTCACCTTGATGATGACCTACATCGCCACGCTGTTCCTGTCCTATCTCGTGCACGGACCGTGGCGCGATCCGGCCGGTTTCAACTATCCACAGACGGCCCTCCTGCCGGCTGCCGCGATGCTCCCGTCCTTTGATCCGGCATACCGGCTCAATTCCTCGGTCTTCATCACCGTCGTCGCCGTCATCGCGATGTGGCTGTTCACCGACCGCAGTTTCCTCGGCTACAAGATGTCGGTGAGCGGCGCGGCACCGCTGGCCGCGCGGTATGCGGGGTTCCGTGAGTCGGCGGCGATCTGGATCGGCCTGCTGTCCGGCGGAGCAGCAGCCGGCATCGCCGGTATGGCGGAAGCTGCCGGACCGCTCGGCCAGCTCTCGCCACAGATATCGCCGGGTTATGGTTTCGCGGCCATCATCGTCGCCTTCATCGGACGGCTGAACGCCTTTGGCATCGTGCTCGGCGGGTTGCTGATGTCGCTGCTTTTCCTTGGCGGAGAAGGCGTGCAGATGACGCTTGGCCTGCCTTCGGCGCTGACGCGGATTTTCCAGGGCATCCTGCTGTTCTTCCTGCTCGCCGCCGACTTCTTCATCTTCTACCGCGTTCGCCTGGTCCGGGAGAAAGCCTGATGGATCTGTTCATTGCCATCTTCACCGGCACCGTCATTGCCGCGACGCCCCTGATCTTCGCCGCACTCGGCGAACTCGTGGTCGAAAAGTCAGGCGTTCTCAATCTCGGCATCGAAGGCATGATGCTGATGGGGGCAGCACTTGCGTTCTGGGCTGTCACCGCGGGCTTTTCCATGCCTGTCGCGATCATGGCCGGCGCGCTGGCCGGTGCTGCCGCATCGCTGCTGTTCGGCGTTCTGGCGCTGACCTTCCTGACCAATCAATACGCCGCCGGTCTGGCGCTGGCGATCTTCGGGTCAGGTGTTTCGGCCTTTCTCGGACGCGGTTTTGGCAGTTCCCCGATCGAAGCGCTGCATGGCGTCGACATCCCCTATCTGTCGGATATACCTTTCCTGGGGTCGATGCTGTTCCGCTTCGACCCGATGGTTTACCTGGCCTTGCTGATGTTCGCCGCGATCAGCTGGTTTCTCTACCGGACCAAGGCCGGGCTTATATTGCGCACGATCGGCGAGTCACCGCAGACGTCGCATGCGATCGGCTATCCGGTGATCAAGATCCGCTACATGGCCGTCCTGTTCGGCGGACTGATGGCCGGACTGGCGGGCGCCTATCTGTCGGTCGCCTACACACCGCTGTGGGTCGAGAACATGACCGCCGGCAAGGGCTGGATAGCGCTTGCGCTGGTGGTTTTCGCCACATGGCGGCCGCTGCGCATTCTGCTTGGCGCCTGGCTGTTCGGCGGCATGACGATCCTGCAGCTGCAAGGACAGGCGCTCGGGCTGGAAGTGCCGTCGGAACTGCTGTCGGCCCTGCCCTATCTGGCCACCATCATCGTGCTGGTCCTCATTTCGCGAAACCGCCAGATGCTCGCGCTGCATTTCCCGGCCTCGCTTGCAAAGCCCTTCCGCCCAGCGACCTGAACCAGGAACTATTCTCTGTTGTAGGATATGCCGAGCGCCACCGGCTGATGCGTGCGCTATCGCAACCCGGCCAGCAGCACCAGCGATGCCACATAGGGCAGCACAAGGAATATCTGATGGGGGACGGGTATCCCCACGACCATGTAGGCAACCACCGCACCGATCAGCATGGTGCCCTCGACAGCGATGTTCCAAATGCCCGCGCTGCGTGACGAGTTCGCTCATTGCCGAAAACAGCAGCGGTGTCGCAATGCGACCATCGACGCCAACAGGCTGATCAGCAGCGGTCCCTGCAAGAGCTCAAGCATGGACTTCTCTCCTCACGATCTGAAAGGCGCGTCGCGACTGAGAAAGACCAGCAGCATCAACTCTTCCATCGCCGACACCAGACCAGCAGGCGTGCCGCTCTTCAGCCGCATGTAGATCGTGCCGCCTTCCAGAGCGCGTCATCGCCATTGTCGACCAGCCAGGCGCCTTTGCCGCCAGCTTTGCGATAGGTCGAGGCGTTGCGCATTCGACAGCCCGGCCAAAAATAAGGCGATCCGCCTGCCGCGAGATGTCATGACAGTGGAGGTCAACAAGGTGCCGCCACGTCGATAACAGCCTTGATCAGACCGGACTTCTGCTGCGCCCAGATCGTGATGTCACGGGGGCTGTCACGCAGGGTCGTGCGGTGG
Organism: Mesorhizobium sp. M0621; assembly: GCF_040320745.1. Classification (NCBI taxonomy): domain Bacteria; kingdom Pseudomonadati; phylum Pseudomonadota; class Alphaproteobacteria; order Hyphomicrobiales; family Phyllobacteriaceae; genus Mesorhizobium; species Mesorhizobium sp. M0621. The sequence goes on from NZ_JAMYQF010000002.1 coordinate 69,350, forward strand.
GTGACGAGTTGATCGACCGGCATTTTTCCAGCGCGCATCGAGGCAATGACGTGCTGGAAATCGCCATGCGTCGCATTGCGACTGCCGATCAGCATCATTTCCCGGTTGTGAAACTCTGGATCGGAGAAGGTTATGTTGTCCTGCACGACGCTGACCATCACCATGACGCCGCCATGGGCTACATAGGCAAAGGCGGACTGCATCGAACGGCTGTTTCCCGTTGCGTCGAAGACGACATCGAAACCTGTTTTGGCGGTTCGCTCCGCTATCGTTTCGACGATCGATCCCTTCGAGCCGTCGATCACCAGGAAGCCCAATTGCCTAGCGGCAAAGGCCAGCCGCTCCGCGTCGATGTCCATGATGGTCACGTTGTGGCGCGCTATGTGTGCAAAAAGCGTGGTGCCGAGGCCGATCGGTCCGGCGCCGATAACCAAGGTGCGGTGCCCCGCCCCGCCATGGATCTGCGGACCGCGTGTGCGCCTGACGGAGATAGAAGCGCCACGCCGTTGAAGGGAGCCGACGCATCTCCTCAGAAATGCGTCGGCGCCAAAAGCCTACGTGTGGCGGATTTCCGTTCCCAGCACCTTCAAACATTCGCGGATGAATGCAGCAAGCGCCGTCCATCCCTTGGCCGAAACCATCGTCCCATCCACATAGGCATCGGTGGGAGATAGATCGATGTAAGTGCCGCCGGCAAGGGTCACCTCCGGCTCGCAAGCCGCGAGTGCTGCTACCTTCTTGCCGCGAACGACGCCGTCGACCGCGATCAAAATCTGGACGCCATGGCAGATCGTGAAGATCGGCTTCTTGGCGTCGTGGAAATGGCGCACGATCGCCTGCACGCGCTTGTCGGTGCGGATATACTCAGGGCCACGGCCGCCCGCGCAATAGACTGCGTGGTATTGGTCGAGCTGCTTCTCAGCGTCGGAAAACGTCTTGTTGATCAGCGCGTAATGGCCGAGCTTTTCGATATAGGTTTGGTCGCCCTCGAAGTCATGCAGCGAAGTCTTGATCAGGTCCCCAGCGTTCTTGTCTGGGCAGACCACATGGATAGTGTGACCGACGGCTTCCATCGCTTGCTGGTAGACGAAGATCTCGTATTCTTCGGTGAACTCACCGGTCAACATCAGTATCTTTTTGCCTGGCATGGCTCTTCCTCTCAGTGTTTTGGGCCAGGCAAGGCGCAGATCGCGCCCTGCCCTGCTGTGAAGTCTGGTTCGACGGTGCCCGGCGCGTCGCCAGAGGGCAGCGTGCTTCCTCCCTCTCCAGCGATATTGGCGGCAATGGACATCGGTTCCGGCCTCAATCGAATGCCGGAAGCAAGCGATCGCGCGAATGCTCGATGTGAACGCGCATCGCCTTTTGGGCGGCGTCGGGATCGGCCGAGCCGAACGCGGCGAGGATCGCCTCGTGTTCGTCGAGCGCCTCCTCGGTCACGCGGGCATGGTACATCAAGCGGAAGATATGGAAGTGGATATGCTGGTGACTCAACGTCTCGCGAATGAGTTCGTTTTCGGAAAACTCCATGATCTTGTCGTGGAAGATCGCGTCCTGCCGGGCGAAATTCGAATAGCGGAGGCGATCGTCCTTGCCTTCGCGCCGTGACATCACGCCGGCCGCTTCCAGCAAAGTGTTGAGCTTCGCTTCGTCCATGGCAGCGGCAGCTTTCGCCGCGGCATGCGGCTCAAGCAGAAGGCGCATCTCATACAATTCATCGAAACGGCGCCGGGTAATCTGGGGTGCCGCGCGGTAACCAATGAGATGCGTCTTGAGTACCAGGCCTTCGCCTTCGAGGCGGCCGAGCGCCTCGCGTATCGGCGTGTGCGAGACGTTGAATTCCTTGACCAGGCTATCGACGGTAATGCGGGAACCCGGCGCGATCTTCAGCGCCATCAGCTGCGCGAAGATCGCTTCGTAGACATCCTCGACCAGGCTGTTGGAGCGCTGGATGCGACCGCCGGCGGCGGTCGTTTCGGTCGTTTCGGTTAAGTCGGCGGTCTGCATCTTTTTGCCTCTTGACAGTGAGGACTGCTAACACGATGCTCCGGTCGATGCAATCCTATATCCTATACGATTTTAAAGCGGATATGTTTTGGACCGTCACATGGTGCCAAGCGCCTTTTGCGGAAGATGGCGGATCCGTCGCGATAGCCTTTCCAGTTTGAGCCGCCGTCAAAGGACAAAAGATCATCATGAGCCTCTTCGCCGCCCTCCGGCTTCCGCGTGAAATCCTTTTCGGCAAAGGCCAGCGTCATGTGCTGCCGACAGTCGCCAGCAGGTTCGGCCGGCGCGCGCTGGTCTGTACCGACGAGCGTTTCGCCGGCACCGCGGTGTTCGCGGAGATCGTCAAATCGCTCCAGGCTGCCTCGATTGAGGTGCTGGTGCATGACCGCGTCCTTCCCGACGTGCCGCGTGACACAGTCAGCATCTGCGTCGACGACGCGAAGGGGTTCCGGCCCGAGATGGTGATCGGCATCGGCGGCGGCAGCTGCCTCGATTTCGCCAAATGCGCCGCCTTGCTGCTCAGTCACGGCGGCAAACTCCAGGACTATTACGGTGAGTTCCAGGTTCCTGGCCCGACGCTGCCGCTGATCGCTGTGCCCACCACCGCGGGCACCGGCTCCGAAGTGACTCCGGTCGCGGTGATCTCCGATCCTGACCGGACGCTCAAGGTCGGCATATCGAGCCCGTATCTGATCGCTGCGGTTGCCTTGTGCGACCCCGAACTGACGATGACCTGTCCGCCAGGGCTGACCGCGATCGCCGGCGCCGACGCATTGACACACGCAATCGAGGCTTTCACCGCCATGCGGCGCGACGCGGACCCCGACCTGCCGCAAAAACACGTGTTCATAGGCAAGACCGCGCTGACCGATCATTTCGCGCTGCTGGCCATAAAGTTGCTGGGGCGCAGTCTGCAGAGAGCCTGCGCAGACGGCACTGACGCCGATGCGCGTGCCGATGTGATGATGGGCGCGTTGGCGGCAGGGTGTGCATTCGGTACCGCGGGTACTGCGGCGGCGCATGCCGTGCAGTATCCGGCCGGCGCGCTTACGCACACCGCGCACGGGTTGGGTGTGGCAACCATGATGCCCTACGTTATGACCTATAACAGGCGTGTGGCTGCCGCTGAAATGGCCGAGATCGGTGGAGCGCTTAGCCTTGAGGCCAAGGGGCGGAGCGCTGAGGAGATGGCGGACGCCACCATCGAGCAAATCCGGCAGCTATTCACGGCGATCGGCATCACGCCAACACTGGCGGATCTCGGCCTTCCCGCCGACAAGCTCGACTGGACCGCCGAGCAGGCGCTCGGCATCGACCGCCTGATCAAGAACAACCCGCGCCCCTTCGATCTCTCCGCCATGCGACGCCTTGTCCAGGCAGCTCATGGCGGCGACCTCGCCGCCTGCGCTATGTAACAACGGAACAAGACTATGAATTCGAATGCTCACCAGCTCGATCGGGACGGCTACGACGTGCGCGGCTTTTCGCATGGGCTTTACATCGACGGCAGATGGCGGCCGTCCTCCGATGGCCGGCTCATCGATGTCGTCGACCCCTCCTCCGGGGCGAAGATCGCGGCGGTTCCCGATGCGACGGTCGAGGATGCCACTGCTGCCGTCCAAGCCGCGGCCAAGGCGTCCAAAGGATGGCGGGAGACGCCGCCACGCAAGCGTTCGGAAATCCTCAGGCGCTGTTTCGAACTCATGGTCGAACGCTCTGACACACTGGCCATGCTGATCTCGCTGGAGAACGGCAAGGCCCTGCGCGACGCGCGCGGCGAGGTGGCGTACGCCGCCGAATTTTTCCGCTGGAACGCGGAAGAAGCGGTTCGTATCACCGGTGAGTTCGGGACCGCGCCGGCAGGCACCAACCGCATCGTGGTCGACTATGAGCCGATCGGCATCTGCGTACTCATCACGCCGTGGAATTTTCCGGCCGCGATGGCGACACGAAAGATCGCGCCGGCGCTGGCGGCGGGCTGTACGGTCATTCTGAAGCCCGCCAGTGAAACGCCGCTGACGGCCTATGCGCTCGCCGCGCTGTACAGCGAGGCCGGCGTGCCGGCCGGCGTCGTCAATGTGCTCACCACGACCAGCCCCGGTCCACTGACATCGGCCATGCTGGCCGATCCGCGCGTCAGGAAGCTTTCGTTCACCGGCTCTACCGGTGTTGGCCGAACCTTGCTCGGCGAGGCCGCCAAGCATGTGATCTCCTGTTCAATGGAACTCGGCGGCAATGCACCTTTCATTGTCTTCGACGATGCTGATCTCGATGCCGCGCTCAACGGCGCCATGATCGCAAAGATGCGCAATGCCGGCGAGGCGTGCACCGCCGCCAATCGCCTCTATGTGCAGTCGGGCATCCATGACGCGTTCGCCGACGGCCTTTCCAAACGCATGGCGGCGCTCAAGGTGGGAGCGGGCACAAATGCCGATACAGAGTGCGGACCGATGATCACGAAAAAGGCGGTCGACAAGATCGACCGCCTGGTCAAGGACGCGGTGGGTCGGGGAGCCAAGGTGCTTTGCGGCGGCTCGATTTCAGAAGGGGAAGGCTTTTTCTATCCTCCGACGGTGCTGTCGGAGGTATCGTTGGAAGCTGACATGGCGCATGAGGAGATCTTCGGGCCGGTAGCTCCCATCACCAGGTTCGAGACCGAGGAGGAGGCTGTCGCGCATGCCAATGACACGGAATATGGCCTTGCCGCGTACATTTATACGCGCGACGTGGGGCGCGGCATGCGGATAGCGTCGGGAATCGAGGCCGGCATGATAGGCCTCAACCGGGGACTGATGTCTGATCCAGCGGCGCCCTTCGGCGGCGTCAAACAAAGCGGCCTTGGCCGCGAGGGCGGCCAGCACCACGGCATCGCTGAATTCATGGAGGCGAAATATATCGCCGTTACCTTCTGATCGGGCATCCATGCAGAAAGACCCCTTCCGCACCCGCGACCACGTCGCCGACTTCGATGACATCGTGACCGACATCGTCGCCCGCAGCGCAGCGACGCGCGCGACACTGCCCATGGTGGCTAGTGTCGCCTATGGCAACGGCACAGCCGAGAGGCTCGACCTGTTCTTTCCGCCGGGAGAGCGCAAGAATCTTCCGGTTCATATGTTCATCCACGGCGGCTATTGGCGCATGTTTTCAAGGAGCGACTATTCCTATGTGGCGAACACAGTCACCAAAGCCGGTGCGATCGCGGTCATCGTCGATTATGCGCTGATGCCCGAGTTCAGGATGGCGGCAATCGTCGAGCAGGTCCGGCGTGCCAAACAATGGGTGCTGGATAATATCGGCGACCATGGCGGCGACCCCGGCCGGCTAAGCGTAAGCGGTCATTCGGCGGGCGCGCACCTGGCCACGTTCCTGTTCGAAAAGACGCCAATGCCATCATGCATCCGTGAAGCTCTGCTGTTGGGTGGTCTTTACGACCTGAAGCCCCTTCAGACATGCTTCCTCGAGCCACTAATCGGGATCACCGATGAGGAGACGACTGCCTTCACCCCAATGACGCGACGGCACGACCCAAAGACGGCAGTGACCATTCTCGTCGGAGAAGAGGAAACGCCGCCTTTTCACCAGCAAGCGGCCGATTTCAGCCTGCGATTGCGACAGCAGGGTTTGGCAGTTCACGACCTGTGCCTAAAACACCGAAACCATATGAACAGTGTAAGGGACCTCGGCGTCGCCGGCACGCAGGGCGGCGATTGCCTGATGGAGATGATAGTGCGTACGCGCGGCTAACGTGAGAGGGCCACTGGCACAGCGCTACCTGAACATCGCACTCGGAGTGCTTTAACGGCCCGATCCTCCCTCTGTCGCGGACAAATCCGGCGGACGAGAACTCGACTCGTCTCGTCCGACACCAGGCCTCTACTCGGCAGCCATAGCCAGTCGCAGGTCCGGTTGCTCCGTCGAAACCTCCTGGATCTCATCCGCAGTCGGCTTGATGCGGAACCACGCGGCGTATAGCGCTGGGAGGAAGAGCAGGATCAAAACCGTGCCGGCCGCCGTTCCGCCGATCAGCGTGTAAGCCATCGATCCCCAGAAGACGGAGTGCGTGAGGGGGATGAAGGCGAGCACGGCGGCAAGGGCCGTCAGGATCACCGGCCTCGTGCGTTGCACGGTGGCCTCGATGACGGCGTGATAGTCGTCAAGACCGGCAGCACGGTTCTCCTTGATCTGTTCCGTCAGGATCAGCGTATTGCGCATCAGGATGCCGGCCAGTCCTATGAGGCCCAGAATGGCGTTGAACCCGAAAGGCTGGTTGAAGGTGAGCAACATCGGCACGACGCCGACGAGGCCAAGCGGTGCCGTCAGCACGACCATGAACATCGTCGAGAAGGATCGTACCTGCAGCATGATGACGATCAGCATGGCGGCGATCATGGCCGGGAAGATCTTGCCCAAAGCAGTGTTGGCCTTGGTCGCCTCCTCGATTGATCCACCCATTTCGATGCGATAGCCGGCCGGAAGGGAAGCGATCAGCGGCTGCAGGGCCGTCATGATCTGCTTGGAGACCTCCGGAGGCTGCGTTGCCTCATTGATATCCGAGCGGACCGTGATGACCGGCAGACGATCGCGGCGCTTCAGGATCGGCTCTTCCAAGCGGACCTCCGAATGACCGATCTGGTCGAGTGGAATCTGGCGGCCGTCCCGGCTCATCAGCGAGAAATCCGCCAGACGCGACGGGTCCAGCCGCTCAGCCCCAGCGCTGCGCGCCACGATCGGGACATTGCGAATGTCCTCGCGGACCTGCGTGACGGGAATGCCGGTGAGGAGGAACTGGAGCTGCTGGGCCACCTCCGCAGGGGACAGCCCAATGAGGTTCAGCCGATCCTGGTCAGGGATGAAGCGCAGTACGGGCGTGCGGTTGCCCCAGTCGCGGTTGGCCTGCCGCACGTCCGGGACGCTCCGCATGATGTCGAGGGCCTTCTCGGAGATGCTGTAGAGTTGCGTGGCATCAGGCCCGATGACCCGGAACTCGACAGGGAACGGTGTGTAGGGTCCGAACACAAGCTGCGTGACACGCACATTGGCCTCGGGCGCAAGCCCCTGCGATACCGCCTCCCGGAGCCGGTGCTTCAGCGCCTCGCGCGCCTCCGCGTCCGGTGTCAGCACGACGATCTTGGCGAAGGCAGGATCAGGCAGTTCCGGCGCCATGGCGAAGAAGAAGCGCGGAGCGCCCTGACCGACGTAGCTGGTCACGATCTTGGCTTCGGGCTGGCCGTCCAGCCAATGCTCGAGCTTCTCCACTGTGGCGGTCGTGGTCTCGATGCTAGTGCCTTCCGGCAGACGAACCTCGACCAGCACTTCGGGGCGGTCGGATGTCGGGAAGAATTGCTGTTTCAGGCTGCCCATGCCGACAACCGAAAGCGCGAAAACGATGGCGACGACACCGCAGGTCACGAACTTGTGGCGCACGGCAAAGATGATGAGCCGCCGCAGGCGCCGATAGTTCGGCGTGTCGTATATGGCGTGAACGCCGCCTTCGACCGGTTTGATCGCGGGCAGCATCTTGACGCCGAGGTAGGGCGTGAAGACCACGGCGACAATCCAGGAGACGATGAGGGCGAACCCCACGACCCAGAAGATGTTGCCGGCGTACTCGCCGGCCGTCGAGCGTGCGAAGCCCACGGGCAGGAACCCAGCGATCGTCACGAGCGTTCCCGACAGCATCGGCGCCGCGGTATGGCTCCAGGCATAGGCCGCCGCCTTGATGCGATCCATGCCCTCTTCCATCTTCACCACCATCACCTCGATGGCGATGATGGCGTCGTCCACGAGAAGACCGAGCGCCAGGATGAGGGCGCCGAGCGTGATGCGATCGAAGAACCGGCCGGTCTCCAGCATGATGAGGAACACGGCGGCAAGCGTCAGCGGGACGGCGGCCGCCACGACGATGCCGACGCGCCAGCCCATGCTGAGCAGGCTGATCAGTAGCACGACACCGAGCGCCATCGCGAATTTCAACATGAACTCGTCGACCGCCGAGGTGATGTTGACGGCCTGGTCGGACACCTTGTCGAGCGTTATCCCAAGCGGCAATGTCCGTGCGATGGCCGCCGTCCTGTCCTCCAGCGCCTTGCCGAGCGCGCGACCGTCCCAACCCTCCTGCATGACGGCCGCGAGCATGATGGTGGGCTCGCCCTGGCGTCGGATGAGATAGGTGGGAGGGTCCTCGTAGCCGCGGCGGACCTCGGCAACGTCGGAAAGCTTCAGCGTCCGCCCCCCGGCAACGATCGGCGTGTCGGCGATAGCCTGGACACCGTCATAAGCGCCGTTGAGCCTGATGAAGACCTGCGGCCCCTGAGTATCGATCGAGCCCGCCGGCGTGACGGTGTTCTGCCTTTGCAAGGCCGCAACGATATCTTGTGCGGACACGCCGAGGGTTGCCAGCTTGGCATAGGAGAACTCGACGAATATCTGCTCCGGACGTTCACCTAGGATGTTGATCTTCTTGACGCCAGGCACGTGCAGAAGATCCTGGCGAATGGTCTCGGCCTGCCTGGCCAGCTCACGCATCGGCATGCCTTTGGCCTTCAGCGCATAAAGGGCGAAGCTCACATCCGAATATTCGTCGTTGACGAAGGGGCCGTAGACGCCGGGCGGCAGGTTGCGGGCTTCATCCCCGAGCTTCTTGCGGGCCTGGTAAAATTCTTCCTGCACGGCGGATGGCGGCGTGCTGTCCTTCAGCGTGACCGTCATATAGGCGTATCCCGGCCGCGTGGTCGTCTCGACCCGATCGTACCAGGTGAGCTCCTGAAGCCGCTTCTCCAACGGCTCGGCGACAAGGTCCTGCATCTCGCGGGCCGTCGCGCCCGGCCATGCCGTCGTGACCGTCAGGGTCTTGATGGTGAAGTTGGGATCCTCCGCCCGCCCGAGCATAAGGAACGCGTAGGCGCCAGCCGCCACGAGCAGGAGGATGAAGAACAGGGTGACGGCGCGTTCGCGAACGGCGATTGCTGAAAGATTGAGGTTCATTGTCAGTTGCTCCCGCTTTCGGAGGCAGTCCTGACGCGAGCGCCCTCCTGCAGGAGATGAGCGCCGAGCGAAACGACCGGATCTCCCATGTTCAGCCCGGAGACCACGGCGCTTTCGCTTGTCACACGAACAAGGCTGACGGGTCGGAAGTGTACGGTCGACGTGGCGCGATCCAGGGTCCAAACGCCGGTCTTGCCGCCATCATCGAGCACGGCTCCGAGCGGCACCTGGACTTCCGGCTGGTTCGCCTGGCTTGTGATCCGGATAGTCACGGTCGCGCCAAGCGGTGCTGCCGCGGCCTCCCCGTCGAGCACGTAGCGGGCCTCATAGGTACGGGTCTGGGGATCGGCGGCATCCGACAACTGCCGCAGATGTGCCGTGTGGCGCCCATCGGCTGCATAAACGGCGGCCTCGGCCACAGAACCGATCGCCGGCCGGATCGTTTCGGGAAGCGCGACCACCGCTTCACGGGGGCCGGCCTGGGCGATCCGAACCACTGTCTGACCGGCGGAGACGACCTGTCCCGGCTCGCCGATGGTTTCGACCACAGTTCCATCCGTGTCCGCCACCAGGACGGAATACGCCGCTTCGTTTTCCGCGACTTTCGCTTCCGCTTCGGCGGCGGCGAGTTGTGCGGTCGCGGTATCCAACGCGGCCTTCGCCTGCTCGTAGCGCTGCGGAGTTGCTGCTAATTCCTTCTTGACCAGAACGGCATAGCGCTTTTCGTCAGCGCTCGCCTGAACCAGCACGGCGCGTGCCGCGGCGACCGCATTGCGCTTGGCGGTGAGCGCGAGAGCCAGATCGGTGTCGTCGATACGCAGAAGCGGTTGGCCCGCCTTGACCCGTTCACCGACGTTCACCAAGCGCTCGATGATCTTGCCGGGTACGCGAAAACCAAGATTGCTCTGCACCCGCGCGGCAATCGTGCCCGTGAAGCCGCGTTCGGATCCAGCCACTGGCGCCGCCGTCACCAATCTGACGATCGGCGCTTCCTGCCTCGGATCCGCCACTGCGGCTGCCTGCGTGCGAACGGGCAGCGTGACGAATGCGGCCACCCCTAACCCAGCGGCCAGGATGCTGCCCAGCCCAATGACAAGTCGCTTTTTCATACCCATCGCCTCATGCCGAAATAGATTGCGTTCGAACTCTATATCTGCTATTGATTACGAATGCAATCTAAAAAAGGAGACTGATGATGCGCGTAAGTCGCAGTCAGGCAGAGCAAAACCGGCAAACCGTGATCGATGTGGCAAGTCGCCTTTTTCGCGAGCGCGGCTTTGACGGCATCGGCCTCAAGGATCTGATGAAGGGTGCCGGGCTGACCCAAGGCGCCTTTTACAAGCAGTTCGCATCCAAGGAGGATCTGGCTGCCCAGGCATCGAGCCGGGCGATGGAACACGCGACCCGCAGATGGTCGGCTGCGGTCGCGGCGAAACCCGGGGACCCGCTTGGCGCGGTGATCGACCTTTATCTCAGCACGGGGCATCGCGAAGAAAAGATGGACGGCTGTCCGGTTGTTGCCCTCGGCTCGGATGCTGCCAGGCAGGGCAGCGACGTCAAAGCATCGTTCGAATCCGGAATCAGGGAATACCTCAAGATGTTGGGACCATGGGTCGACGAGGCTGGCGGCGCGCAGCCCGGCCGCAATGCCATGGCCATTCTCTCGACAATGGTCGGTGCGGTCGTCCTCTCGCGCGCGGTCAACGACCCGGACCTCGCCAAGGCCTTTCTCGATGCGGCGACAGATCAAGTGCGCAAAGCAGTCGCGGCTTGAAGGGCATTCACAGCGCGACCGAAACGCCCAAGCCATAGGAGAATGGATGCGACGGATTGTGGTTACGGGCGTAGGAGCGGTCACGCCGCTGGCCGCCAATGTCGAGGCGTCGTGGTCGCGTCTCCTGGCCGGTCGCTCCGGGCTCCGGAAGCTTCCGGACGATATGGTGGGCGACCTGCCGGCGAAGGTCGGCGGCGTGGTCCCCAGCGTGGAAGAAGACCCCGAGTCCGGGTTCGATCCCGATATGATCTTGGCTCCGAAGGACCAGCGCCGGGTAGACCGCTTCATTCTTTTCGCGCTGGCGGCTGCGGATGAGGCGCTTGCCCAGGCGAGATGGGCACCCGTGTCGCAGACAGATCGCCTGCGCACGGCCACGATCATCGCTTCAGGGGTCGGCGGCTTCCCGGCGATAACCGAAGCCGTGCGAACGGTTGATCAGCGCGGTGTTCGCCGTCTTTCACCCTTCACGGTACCATCCTTCCTGGTAAACCTCGCGGCGGGCCACATCTCGATCCGCCATGGCTTCAAAGGCCCGCTCGGCGCGCCGGTCACGGCGTGCGCGGCCGGCATCCAGGCGATCGGCGATGCGGCTCGCCTCATCCGCGCCAATGAAGCCGATATCGCCGTATGCGGCGGAACCGAGGCATGCATGAATGTCGTCAGCCTCGGTGGTTTTGCAGCGGCACGCTCTCTTTCAACCTCCTTCAATCACCGTCCTGGTCAAGCCTCGCGCCCTTTCGACACGTCACGCGACGGCTTCGTCATGGGCGAAGGAGCCGGCGTGCTGGTCATCGAGGCGTTGAGCCACGCGTTGGCGCGCGGCGCAAAGCCATTGGCTGAGCTCGTCGGCTACGGCACGACGGCGGATGCCCACCATGTCACCTCCGGGCCTGAAGACGGCGACGGCGCGCGCCGGGCCATGGAGATCGCGATTGCGCAAGCGGGGATTTCGCCACGCGAGGTTCGGCATCTTAATGCCCATGCGACTTCTACGTCGATCGGCGACCTGGGTGAGATCGAAGCGATCAAGAGCGTCTTCGGGCACGATTTCGCGATAGCTGTCAGCGCAACGAAATCCGCGACCGGACACCTGCTGGGCGCGGCCGGCGGGCTTGGTGCCACCTTCACGATCCTGGCGCTCAGGGATCAGGTGGCACCACCGACACTCAATCTAAGCGCTCCCGATCCGGCCGCCGACGGTATCGACTTCGTCGCAAACGAGCCCCGGCCAATGGAGATGGAATACGCGATCTCCAATGGCTTCGGCTTTGGCGGAGTGAATGCCAGCGCCTTGTTCAGGCGCTGGACCGTCCCGGCGGCCCGACGCGAGCGCCAGGGGCGCTCATAACTGACGCCCTCCGCTCCCCCTTCCAAGCTTCTCCAACTCCGGTCCAACACAAAGAAAGACATAATTTCCATGAACAAGACCAATCCTGGCGTCGCCCTTGTGACAGGGGCATCTTCCGGCATCGGCCGCGCTACCGCCAATGCCTTGCTAAGCGCGGGCTATCGCGTATTCGGTACCAGTCGTCGCGGAGCCGCCGAAAGCTCTGGTGGCATTACCATGCTGGCTTGTGACGTGACCGACGATGAGTCCGTCGTGAAGATGGTCGAGAAGGTACTGGCCGAGGCCGGGCGCATCGACCTGCTTGTCAACAATGCCGGCATGGGTCTGTTTGGCGGCGCGGAGGAGTCCTCAATCGCACAGGCTCAGGCGCTGTTCGACGTGAACGTCTTCGGCGTTTTCCGCGTGACCAACGCGGTGTTGCCGACAATGCGACGCCAAGGGAAGGGCAGAATCGTTAATTTGAGCTCGGTACAGGGGTTTATCCCCGCCCCCTATTTCGCGCTTTACTCGTCGACCAAACATGCCATCGAGGGTTATTCCGAATCGCTCGATCACGAATTGCGCCCGTTCGGCATTCGCGTGTCGTTGGTGGAGCCCGCCTATACCCGTACGTCATTCGAGGACAATCTCGCCGCCCCCGATCAGTTGCTTGATATCTATGACTCCGCGCGCGCTGGCATGACCACATCCGTTCGGAAATCGATGGAAAAAGGTGATGCGCCCGAAGTGGTAGCCGAGACCGTTTTGGCCGCTGCGATCGATCCCACTCCGAAGAAACGCTATGCGGCGGGAAAAATGGCGCGCCAGGTCAGTTTCCTGCGCCGTTTCGTCCCCGCGTCCGCATTCGACAAGAGCCTGCGAAAGCAACTCGGGCTGCCGGCCTGACGTCGGCCCTCATCAGGGAATTCATGGCGGCCGGCGGTAAGCTGAGCCACGACGAAATCGTGGCTCGCAACCGGGCGGTGACTGCGGAGTGAGCGAAACCTAAGATTGGCGTGTCGATCCAGGCACCCTGGTCGTTCGCATCTCCCCCAACCCGCGGAGCTGCCTGCGGCTGGTTCGGGCGTTGGCGGTGAAGATCCGCGAGAACTGGCTCGAGGCGACCCGCTATCTCAAGCAATGGGATAGAGCCTTTTCCAACTCCTGGAGCGGGGAACTTGCTTCTTCCCGTGAAATACCGGAAGAAGGATGGATCGACTGGCGATTGATTCGGAGCTTGTGCATGCGCGGGGTGCAAGTGGCTTTGGCTGCACTGATCCTGACCAGTTCCATTACTTCCGCCCTCGCCGACAACAGTTCTCCCTTCATCTATCTTGCAACCGAAGATCCTTTCGCTGCCGGTCAACCGGCGAAGAACGACGTCTATTTTTTTGGCGGCGTTTTTGCGGCCGGGTCCTTCGGGGATACCATCAACGTCTTCGGCGCCGACTATACGAACAACTACATAATCGGAGCTGCTTACGGCCGCGACTTTGCCGATATTGGCGCTGGTTTCGTTCTTGGCGGTGTGGCCGGGGCCGCCGCAAGGTTTGGCGAGGACGACGACACATCAGGAGAAGTTTGGGCCGGGGTTAGGGTTCGTCACCAGGGCCTTGTCATTGGCGATCTGGCAATTGCGCCCGCACTGACGGCCGGTCTGAGTGCCGTTACGGGCACCACCGGGATCGAACGCGAACGCGAAATCTATTACGACGGCGACGCATCTTTCCTTGGTTTCATCGGCGCGGAGCTTTCCTTCAGGCTAAGACAAGCTCCCAACGTCGAGCTTGTCTATCAACTCCACCACAGATCCGGCGCCGGTGGCACGTTTGGAAATATGGGAGAGGGTTCCAACGCGAATACCGTTGGAGTCCGTTATCGCTTCTAGCTGACGCCTGAACGCTCCGACAGCAAGCCTGGAAGCTGACAGCTTGAATTTTGTGATGTAAAATCAATTGCTTAAGCGAGAAGCCGATGGTACCGTTGGCTGGGATCGAACCAGCGACCTCCGGATCCACAATCCGGCGCTCTAACCATCTGAGCTACAACGGCACGTTTGCCTGAGTGGGATCGAAGCAGAAACTCATCCCACTCGACCGCTCTGTCGTTCGGCGATGCGTCCTTACGGGCTTATGGATTCTAATTCAAGGCTTTTGGAAAGCAAAGATCACTTCCCCACTTCGGCACGACATTTGCCTGGCAAAAAGGGGCACAAGGCAAGAACAGGGCGCCAGACAAAGAAAAAGGCCGGCGGGAGGAGGTGCCGGCCTTTTCCTGTTACGAGCCAGCGGGAGGAGGTGCTGGCTGGTCACCCCGGGAGGCAGAGGGAGGAGGTTCCACCCGCCGGGCATTCCTTGATGGTCACCATCATACGGCTGATCTATCTTAAGAAAATGCGACCTTTTGTTGCATCTTCAGATCATGCGTAAATGTTAGGCGACCTTGATTTCCTTCATCGCCTTCTCGAAGGCGGTCTTGATCGGCTTGGAGACGTCCTCGGCCGCCTTGGAGGCGACAGCCTGGAAGTCCTTGGCCTGCTCGACGGTCGTTTCGACGCGCTTGCGCAGGAACGCGGTCTGCAGTTCGACGACTTCCGACAGCGACTTGGCACCGATCAGCGCTTCGAGGTGCGAGAAGCCGGCTTCGGCATTGGCACGCAGAGCGGGAATGGTCTTGAGCGAAAGGTCGCTGGAAACGGTCTTGGCGGTCTCGAAGGTCGACTCCAGAGCCTTCTGGGTCTCCTCGGCGCCGGTCTTCAGCTTGGCATAGGCTTCCTTCGACTGCTCAACGCCCTTTTCGGCGAAGGCGCGCATCTGGTCGGTGGCCTTGGAAGCGTCGAAGCTCGGGAATTCAACGTTTTCGATCGTCTCGGCGGTTTTGGTCCTGGACATTTTCCATCCTTTTCAGCGGCAGCGGCTTTGACAGAAAGCCGTCTCGTTCATGTATGATGGCAATATAAAGGCAAATTTTGTGCATTGCAATATCTTTGTTGCAGTGCACCATAAATTCTTTTGGGCCATTAACCAAGAGCCCAAATTCCAGCCTTTGCACGTTCTGGCTTGTGGACCTTCGCGCCTCCGGCTTTTATTAACAAAGCGTTAACTGCAAATTCGCCGCTCCGTTAGGGTTCGCCAAGCGCATGCCGTCCGAATATTCCTTCCTCGACGTCGCCGTGCTCGACGCGGTCCGCCAGCGCTTTGCCTCCGGCGACGCGATCGCGATCCTGTCGGCGGACCTGGAGCAGGTGATCTGGGCCAATGGGCCGGGAGCCGCGATGTTCGGCTATCCCGACATCGAGGCCATCATCGGCGCCTCGACGCAGCTGCCCTTGATCGCCAGGCGACAGATCATGGCGACCAGCGGATTTCCCGAGATCGGCAGCGACCGCGCCATCATGGTGCGGCTGGCGACCGGCATGACCAGCCGCGCCGTCGGCTTCCTGGCCAGTGCCGTGACCATGCCGGACGCCGAAAAGGCGATCATGCTGGCGGTGCCGGCGGCGCAGACGGGTTCGCGCAGTGCCGGCGAAATCGCCGCTCGCGCCATCAGCGGCCTTACCGAGGATGGCCATTTCATCGCCTTTGTCGATGCCGCGGGCAACATCGAGGCCGCCTCGGAGGGGTTTTCGGCGCTGGGTATCCTGCCGGAGACGCTGGCCGCGCTCGTCGCCGATGTCGCGGCCGAGAGCGACCGCATCGTCAAGCGCCTCGTCCCCGGTGGCACCGCCTCCTATCCGGCGGGGCTGGCAAGACTGACCGAAGAGCGGCATCTGCTGGTGGTGATCGACGAGGACCAGCTCGACGACACGACCGCTGGCGGCGAACACCCGGCGCAAACCATTGCCGGGGCTGCGCCGGCCGGCGACGTCGCCGCATCGCAGCCGCATGAGATCGCCGACGCGACGGCGCAGCCGCCCACGGCAGCCAACAGCGATCAACCGGCAGCCGCGCGCACGCCGGCGCAGCACGACCATTGGTACTTCAATGCCGGCGAGGACGAAGGGCAACGGGCGCCGCGACCAGCCGCGCCCGAAGCTGAAGCACCGGCTGAACCGGCCGCCCTGGAAATTCCTGCCCAAGACACGAAACGGGACGATGTCCAGGCCACCTCCGCGCCCGCGACGGTCTCGGCGACAGATCGCATGGCGGCGCCGGTACGCTTCGTCTGGCGCACCGATGCCGAGGGCAAGTTCAGCGCGCTGTCGCCTGAATTCGCCGACATAGTCGGCAAGCCGGCGGCCGACGTGATCGGCCGGCGCTTCAAGGATGTCGCGGCCACCTTCGGTCTCGACCCCTCCGGCGAAATATCAGGCCTGCTCGAACGGCGCGACACCTGGTCCGGGCGCTCCGTGCTCTGGCCGGTCGTCGGCACCGGTCTGAAGATACCTGTCGACCTGGCGGCGCTGCCTGTCTATGGCCGCAGCCGCGCCTTCGAAGGTTTCCGCGGCTTCGGCGTCGCGCGCGCCAGTGATGCGGTCGTCGATCCGGAAGCCATCGGCATGGCGCTGGTGCCCAACGGCAAGGCGCCAGCGACGCCGGAACCGCAAGCCGTCGAAGTCGAGCCCGAACAGCCAAAGGCCGAGGATGCTCAGGCATCGGATCCGTTCAAGGGCGAGGTGCCGGCGCTGACTATCGTGCCGAAACCGGAACGGCGCTTTGCCGACAAGGTGATCAGGCTGGCCGAACATCGGCAGCCAGCCAACGACAAGGGTCTGTCGAGTCTGGAACGCAGCGCGTTCCGCGAGATCGGCGAGCGGCTGAAGAAAGACAGCTCCCCGGTCGAGCCGCCAGAGGCCGAGAAGCCCAGCCTTGAAAGCTTCGAGGAAGCGACGACCGAAACATCTGCTGAACCTTTGGGAAAAGCTGACGTGCCTAAAGCGGAGGCCGAAGCCCCGGTCGAGGCGGCTGGCGAGGTTGCGTCGACGCCCGATGCTGTCCAGCAGGAAGACTCCACGCATGCCGGCGAAATCCCCGCGGCAGAGCCAGAGAACGAAACAGCGCCAGCCGAGCTGTCCGAAACCGATGTCGATGCCGAGGACGAGCGGGATCTGGCGCGGCTTGATGGCGGCCATCCGAACGAAGCGGTTCATGAAGACCCCTCCGAGTCGAATGCGGCGGCGGGCTCATTGCTCGACTATGCCGACCATGATGACGACAGCATGACGTCGGCGGACTTTCGCGATGCCGAGGATAGTGAAGATTGGGCGCAGCCCGACGAGGAAGCCTCGGCGCCTGCCGAGCAGGCGGTTGCGTCGGCCGAGGAACCCGCCAGTCCAAGCGACGCCGTTGCGGCACGCGTCGAGCGCCCTCGCCTGCAGGTGCCGCCGCTCAAGGCCGAAGGGTTCGTACCGTCGGCGTTTTCGGCCGGAGATGAGCACAAGGCTCCGGACACTTCGCTTCTCGGCAAGCTGCCCGTGCCGCTGCTTATCCATTCCGGCGACCAGTTGCACTATGCAAACGAGGAATTCCTCAATCTGACCGGCTATGAGGCGCTCGACGACCTGGCGGATGCCGGCGGCCTCGGCGCGCTGTTTGCCGATCCCTACGCCCACGACGGCGCTTCCGACGGCGCCGATCGCGCGCTTCGGTTGAAGACGCGTGACGGGCAGGAATTCCCGATCGAGGCTATTTTGCGCTCAGTCCCCTGGCGCGACGGCAAGGCGCTGATGCTGGTCGTTCGCCGCTCCGGCGAGGATGACGCACCGGTGAATGCGGTTGGCGACGAGCAGACGCAGCCCGACATTCCCGAGCTAAAGGCGCGAATCGCCGAGATGCGCACCATCATCGACACCGCCACCGACGGCGTCGTGCTGATCGGCCGTGACGGCACCATCCGCTCGATCAGCCGTCCGGCCGAAGCGCTGTTCGGTTTCGACAGCGACGACGTGACCGGCAAGCCGTTCGCCTCGCTGTTTGCGATCGAAAGCCAGCGCGCCGCCCGCGACTATCTCAACGGACTGTCCGAGCCCGGCGTGGCGAGCGTGATGAATGACGGGCGTGAGGTGATCGGGCGCGAGGCGCAGGGGCGCTTCATCCCGCTGTTCATGACCATTGGCCGATTGCCCAACGACAGTGGCTTCTGCGCTGTCGTGCGCGACATCACGCAGTGGAAGCGGGCCGAAGAGGACTTGACGCAAGCGCGTGCGGTGGCCGAGCGCGCGTCCTCGCAGAAGACCGATTTCCTCGCCCGTATCAGCCATGAGATACGCACGCCGCTCAATGCCATCATCGGCTTTTCCGAACTGATGGTCGACGAGAAGTTCGGACCTGTCGCCAATGACCGTTACCGTGACTATCTGCGCGACATCAACCGGTCGGGCAATCATGTGCTCGACCTCGTCAACGACCTGCTCGACATATCGAAGATCGAAGCCGGCCAGCAGGAGATGGCCTACGAGGCGGTGTCGCTCAACGACACGCTGGCCGAGACAGTGGCGATGATGCAGCCGCAAGCCAACCGCGAGCGCGTCATCATCCGCTCCAGCTTCGCTTCGCGGTTGCCGGAAGTGGTGGCCGACCTGCGCAGCGTGCGCCAGATCGCCCTCAACATCCTGTCGAACGCCATCCGCTACACCCAGGCCGGCGGCCAGGTGATCGTCTCGACCGCCTATGAGACATCGGGCGACGTCGTCATGCGGGTGCGCGACACCGGCATCGGCATGAGCCAGGCCGAGATCGAGCAGGCGCTGAAGCCGTTCAAGCAGATCAATGCGCTGAAGCGCGGACGCGGCGACGGCACCGGGCTTGGATTGCCGTTGACCAAGGCGATGGTGGAAGCCAACCGCGCCCGGTTCATCATCAACTCGACACCGGGTGAAGGCACGCTGGTCGAGGTCGCTTTTCCCTCGACCCGTGTACTTGCGGAATAGGCCAGCGCCCCTCCACAGCTCGATCTCGTACCGGCAAAAGAAAAGGCGCCCAAAGGACGCCTTAAGAGATAGGATTGCTGTCACAACGGGGGCTTGAGCGAATTCGGATCCTCCGGAGGCCGAGGAACGGGATTTCTCCCTCAAGTTGAATGCGACTATCGACGCCGGACCTTAACAACTCCTTACCGGCCCGGCGGAAAATTTACGGATGTGTACCACTCATGAAATCTAGGTAAATTCTACCGACATATTTCGGTAACCATGCCGGAGATCGCGATCAGTCCGCCAGTTGCGGCAGGTTCTTGAACAGCTCCAGCGCCTCTGGGTTGGCGAGCGCCTCCTTGTTCTTGATGGCGCGGCCATGCACCACGTCGCGCACAGCAAGCTCGGTGATCTTGCCCGACTTGGTGCGCGGGATGTCGGTGACGGCGACGATCCTGGCCGGCACGTGACGCGGGCTTGCCCCGCCGCGGATTTTTGCCCGTATGCGTTTTTCAAGTTCCTCGTCGAGCTGCACGCCGGCGGCCAGGCGCACGAAAAGGACGACGCGCACGTCGTTGTCGAAGTCCTGGCCGATGCACAGCGCCTCCAGGATCTCCGGCATCTGCTCGACCTGGTTGTAGATCTCCGCCGTGCCGATCCTCACGCCGCCCGGGTTGAGCGTGGCGTCGGAACGGCCATGGATGATCAGGCCGCCATGCTCGGTCCATTCGGCGAAATCGCCATGACACCAGACATTGTCGAAGCGCTCGAAATAGGCCGCCCGGTACTTCTTGCCCTCGGGATCGTTCCAGAAGCCGATCGGCATCGCCGGAAACGCCTTGGTGCAGACCAGCTCGCCCTTTTCCTGCCGGACCGGCCTGCCGTCGTCGTCCCAGACATCGACGGCAAGGCCGAGGCCGGGACCCTGGATCTCGCCGGTCCAGACCGGCTGCGTCGGCACACCGAGCACGAAGCAGGAGACGATGTCGGTGCCGCCGGAGACCGAGGCCAGATGGACGTCTTTCTTGATGCCGTCATAGACGAAGCGGAAATCCTCCGGCGACAGCGGCGAGCCGGTGGAGGAAATCGCCCGCACGCTCGACAGATCATGGCTGCGGATCGGCTTCAGGCCGGCCTTGCGCACGGAATCGATGAACTTGGCCGAGGTGCCGAAGAAGGTCATCTTCTCGGCATCGGCAAAGTCGAACAGCACATTGCCGTCAGGGTAGAAGGGCGAGCCGTCATAGAGCAGCAGCGTGGCACCCGAAGCGAGCCCCGACACGAGCCAGTTCCACATCATCCAGCCGCAGGTGGTGAAGTAGAAGAAGCGGTCGCCCTCGATCAGCCCTGCATGCAGCCGGTGTTCCTTGACATGCTGGATCAGCGTGCCGCCGACCGAATGGACGATGCATTTGGGAATGCCGGTCGTTCCCGACGAGAACAGAATGTAGAGCGGATGCGCGAAAGGCAGCGGCTCGAAGGCAACGGGCTTGCCGGCGAAGGGCGACAGCGCCTCTTCCAGCGCCACCGCCTTGTCTATGGTGCCAGCGACATCGCTCGAAGTGCCTAGATAGTCGACGACCAGGATCTTGCGGACAGTGCCGAGCTTGGCCGCGACCGCGGCGATCTTGTCGGCGACCTCGATCGCCTTGCCGTTGTACCAATAGCCATCGGGCGCGATGAAGACGACAGGCTCGATCTGGCCGAAGCGGTCGAGCACGCCCTGCTCGCCGAAATCGGGAGAGCAGGACGACCAGACCGCGCCGATCGAGGCGGCTGCGAGCATGGCGGCGACGGTCTCCGGCATGTTGGGCATCATCGCGGCAATGCGATCGCCCTTCTTCACCTTGAGCGACAGGAAAAGCTGCTGCAGCCGCGAGGTCAGCGCATGCAACTCGTTCCAGGACAGACGGCGCTCGACCTTGTCCTCGCCGCGAAACACGATCGCCTCACTGGCGCCGGTCTTCTTCAGGAGATTCTCGGCGAAATTCAGTGTGGCCTCGGGGAAGAACGATGCGCCGGGCATCCTGTCGCCGTCGACCAACACAGGCTCTCCCTTGTCGCCGACGATGCCGCAGAAATCCCAAACCAGGCTCCAGAACCCTTCGCGATCCTCGATCGACCAGCCGTGAAGCTGCGAATATGAAGAAAACGCCACGCCGGCTTTTCCAGCGGCGGCCTTCGTGAAAGCGGTCAAGGGTGCTGCATCAATCTGGTCTTGCGTCGGGATCCAGAGCGGTACTTCGGCAGCCATGATCGTTCCTCCGCGGTCGCCATCGCTTATGCATATCGCAGCGCAGCAGAGCAAGATTTTGTTCGGCCGATGCAGCCAGATGTGCGCAAATGCCATCGCCGGGCCATAAAGACTTGAAATGCGTCAGCCCTAAGTCGTAGTGACGACTGGAAGTCGTGGTGACGACTGGGTTACACCATCGGGCGATTTTGTCGGAATGGAAGCATACGGGGCGATATGCCATCATCTTTGATCCGGCGCGGAATATGGGCGATCGGCGCTGCCGTGATCGTCATCGCGCTGGTGGTTGCTACCTTGCCGCTGATCGCCTCCACCCGTATCGTGCGCGACCGCATCGCTTGGGAAATGAGCGCGTGGAGCGGCTTCCGGGTCGCCATCGAGGGCTCGCCCCGCATCGAGGTCTGGCCGACATTCCGGGCAATCCTGACCGATGTGACGCTGTCGCAATGGACCGACACCGAGGCGCCGCCGGTCGTCGAGGCCGAACGGGTCGAGGTCGACCTTTCCGCCATGGCGGCCTTGCGCGGCGACGTGGTGTTTTCGACGGCGCGGCTGGTGCGGCCGACGATCCGGGTTGAGCGCACACCAACCGGCCTTTTCCTGCCCGCCGTCCCGACCGGCGGGCGCATCACGCGTTCCATCGACGCGGCGCGCGGCGTCGTCAATGCCGACCCCGCCACGCCGGATCTCGACAAGCTGCCGACCGATACTTTCGGCACGGTGGAGTTTCGCGATGGCCGCATGGTTGCTTCGGTCAATGGCAGGGACGTCGAGATTCTGAGCAGCCTGAGCGGCCAGGCGACCTGGGCGGCGATGAACAGCAATGCGACGCTGTCGGCGACGGGGATCTGGCGCGGCGAAAGCGTGGCCGTGGACGCCGCCTCGGAGAAGCCGCTGGTGCTGTTTGCCGGCGGCATGGCGCCGCTCACTCTGTCTTTCAAGGCCGCGCCCGCCACCTTCTCTTTCGACGGCACGGCCAGCATGTCCGAAAACAGCTATTTCGACGGTCAGGCGAAGTTTTCGGCGCCCTCGCTGCGCCGCGTGCTGGAATGGTTGCAGTCCGGCATCGCGCCGGGCGCCGCGATCGGCTCGGTCAGCATTTCGAGCAAGGTCACGGCGACGACGGCCGGGCGCGTCAAATTCGACAACACCGCCATCGCGCTGGACAACAATCCGGGAATGGGAGCGTTGGACCTGTCGCTTGGCGAAGCACAGCCGGTGATCTCCGGCACACTCGCCTTCGACACGCTCGATCTCAGATCGTTCCTGTCGGCCTTCACGCCGCTGGCGCCGACCGGAGGGGCCGGGCCCAGCGAAATCGACACAAGTTTCGCCGACAAGATCAACCTCGATCTCAGGCTGTCCGCGGCACACGCCACGGCGGGGCCTATCCAGCTCGCCGACGTCGCCGCCACCGCACAGGTCAAGGATGGTCTGTCCGTCTTCGATATCTCCGATGCCTCGGCCTTCGGCGGCAACATCCAGACGAGCCTTCGCTTCGACCGCAAGCCGGAAGGCTCGCAGGTCGAAATCCGGCTGCTGGCCTCCGACATCGACGGCGGCGCTTTCGCCACCGCGGCGGGGATGACGCGTCTGGTGCCGGTCGGCACGGGGACCGTTTCGGTCATCCTCAAGGGGCCTGGCAGAACCTGGAACTCCATTTTCGACAATGCCGACGGCTCGGTTTCGGCGACCTTCGGACCAGGTGCGTTGAGCAAGCTCAACCTGCCGGCGTTCCTCAAGCATACCGAACAAGGCGGCTTTTTCGCGCTCGACGACGTCTCCGACGGCACGCTGCCGATAGACGGTGCCGAGATCAAGGCCAGCATTTCGAAGGGCGTGGCACGGATCGACAAGGCCGAAGCCAATTCGGCGAAATACAAGATCTGGCTGTCCGGGATCGCGTCCTACGCCGGACGCGGGCTGGCCTTGTCCGGCGGTGTCATTCAGCCGGACCAGGCGGCAACGCAGACCAACGGCCAGCAAGGCCCCAACCAGGCATCGTTCTTCGTCGGCGGGACCTGGAGCACGCCGTTCATTTCACCGATCAGCCGCGGCGTTTCGGGGGAATAAGGCAGCCGCGCTTTCCGTCTTCACCCGCGCTGTGCGGCCTGCTCGTCGAGCTGGCGCTGCACCTCACGCCGCTTGTTGGCAAGCGAGGCGATGATGACGCCGATCGCCACAACGGCGATCAGGATGGTGCAGGCGGCGTTGATCTCCGGTGTCACGCCAAGGCGAACCTGGCTGTAGATCTTCATCGGCAGCGTCGTGGCGCCCGGCCCAGAGGTGAAGCTGGCGATGACCAGATCGTCGAGCGAAAGCGTAAAAGCCAGCATCCAGCCGGAGACGATTGCCGGCATGATGACCGGCAGCGTGATCTGGAAGAAGGTCTTCACCGGCGTCGCGCCAAGGTCCATCGCCGCTTCTTCCAGCGAGCGATCGAAGGTGATGAGGCGCGACTGCACGACGACGGCGACGAAGCACATGGTCAGCGTGATGTGAGCGAGCGTGACGGTCAGGAAGCCACGGTCGAGACCGACGGCAACGAAGAGCAGCAGCAGCGACAGGCCGGTGATGACTTCCGGCATGACCAGCGGCGCAAAGACCATGCCGGAGAACAGCACCCTGCCCTTGAAGCGGGTGTAACGGGTCAAGGCGAGTGCCGCCAGCGTGCCGAGCACCGTCGCCACAGTGGCCGAGATCAGGCCAACACGCGCCGTCACCCAGGTCGCGTCCATGAGACCCTGGTTGTGGAATAGCGAGACGTACCATTTGGTCGAGAAACCGCCCCAGACAGTGACCAGTTTCGACTCGTTGAAAGAGAAGACGATGAGCAGCACGATCGGCAGATAGAGAAAGGCGAAGCCAAGCACGATCGAGGTGATGTTGAAGCGGCTCCAGGTGGCGTTCATGAGGTCACCTGTCCATTTCCTGAGCGCGCGCCTGAGCCCGCTGGAAGAGCATGATCGGCACGATCAGCAGCAACAGCAGGATGACGGCGACGGCCGACGATACCGGCCAATCGCGATTGGCGAAGAACTCGTTCCACAGCGTCTTGCCGATCATCAGCGTCTGCGACCCGCCGAGCAGATCGGGAATGACGAATTCGCCGACGGCTGGAATGAACACCAGCAGACAGCCGGCGATGACGCCGGGCAGCGACAGCGGGAAGGTGATCTTCCAAAAAGCGCTGGTTGGCGGACAGCCGAGATCCTTTGCCGCCTCGATCAGCGAATAATCCATCTTCTCGAGAGCGGAATAGAGCGGCAGCACCATGAACGGCAGGTAGGAATAGACGATGCCGATGAAGATCGCCGTATAAGTGTTGAGGATGATCAGCGGCTGGTGGATGACGCCGGTGGCGAGCAGCAGCTGATTGAGCAGTCCCTCGGGCTTGAGAATGCCGATCCAGGCGTAGACGCGGATCAGGAACGAGGTCCAGAACGGCAGGATCACCAGCATCAGCAAGGTTGGGCGGATCGTCGCTGGCGCGCGTGCCATGCCGTAGGCGATCGGATAGCCGACGAGCAATGTCAGCATCGTCGAGATCGCGGCGATGATGACGCTGGTCACATAGGCGTTGAAGTAGAGCGCGTCCTGCGTCAGCCAGGTGTAATTGTCGAGGCTGAGTTGTTTCAGCTGAGCAACAAACCCGGAAATACCGCCGCTGAAATCGAGTGCCGGCGTATAGGGCGGAATGGCGATCGCCGTCTGCGACAGCGAAATCTTGAAGACGATGACGAACGGAATGAGAAAGAAGAACAGCAGCCAGACATAGGGGATGATGATGACCAGGCGGCCAACGAAGGCAGCGCCCAGCCTGGCGAAGGGGGATTTGCCGGCATTGGTTGCCGGAGAGGCTGATGCGGTGGTGACGGCGGCGCTCGACATGGTCGCCCCTACCGCTTCAGCACGACGCCGGCGTCGGGCCGGAAGGAAACCCAGGCGCGGTCGTTCCAGCTCAACGGATCCTCGGTGATGCGGGCCGCGTTCATGGTGCTCGCGCGCACCACCTGCCCGTCGTCCAGCCTGACGTGATAGACGGTCATGTCGCCGAGATAGGCGATGTCGTAGACCTCGCCCTCGATGGCGTTGACAGCCTCGGCCGGCTTCTTCGACGACACCTTGATCTTTTCCGGCCTGATGGCGAAGGTGACAGCCGTCCCGGCACTGGCAGCGCCGGCATTGTCGGTGCGGATGGTGATGCCATTGCCGGCATCGATGCTGGCGCTACCGGCATCGCCACGCGCGATCTTGCCCTCGAACATGTTCACGTTGCCGACGAAACCGGCGACGAAGCGCGACCCAGGCGCCTCGTAGACTTCGGCTGGCGTTGCCACCTGCATCACCTCGCCCTTGTCGATGATGGCGATGCGATCGGCCATGGTCATCGCCTCCTCCTGGTCATGGGTGACGACGACGAAGGTCAGGCCGAGGTTCTGCTGCAGGTCCATCAGTTCGAACTGCGTTTCCTCACGCAGCTTCTTGTCCAATGCGCCGAGCGGCTCGTCGAGCAGCAGCACCTTCGGCCGCTTGGCGACCGAGCGAGCGAGCGCGACGCGCTGGCGCTGGCCGCCGGACAGTTGGTGCGGCTTGCGCTTGGCGAACTGCTCGAGCTTGACCAGCTTCAGCATCTCGGCAACGCGCGACGCGATTTCGGGCTTCGACATGCCGTCCTGCTTGAGGCCGAAAGCAATGTTGTTCTCAACCGTCATATGCGGGAACAGCGCATAGGACTGGAACATCATGTTGACCGGCCGGCGATAGGGCGGGATGCCGCGCAGATCCTGGCCATCGAGCAGGATACGGCCGGCCGTCGGCTCCTCGAACCCGGCGAGCATCCTGAGCAGCGTCGATTTTCCGCAACCAGAGGCGCCGAGCAGGGCGAAGAACTCGCGCTCGAAGACGGTCAGCGACAGATTGTTGACGGCGGTGAAGTCACCGAACCTCTTGGTGACGTTGTCGAACTGGATATATGGCTTGGCGTTCGGGTCGTTCCACGGCGCAAAATCCCTGCGGATGCTGCCAAGCGATTTCATGTCCCACTCCGTCCTGATTCTTGCTTTCTTGCCCCAGAAAGAATGGTCCCAGCAGGTGGCTGCCGGGACCATGTCGGATTTGCTTACTGGCCAGTGACGATCTTGGTCCAAGTGCGCGTGATGACGCGCTGGGTCTTGGGATCGTATGGCGAGACGGTGTAGAGATTCTTTATCGTCTCGGCGTCGGGATAAACCGACGGGTCATCCAACAGTGCCTTGTCGACGAACTGCTGCGAAGCCTTGTTGCCGTTTGCGTAGAGCACGTAGTTCGACGACTTGGCGATCACCTCGGGCGTCATCATGTAGTTGATGAACTCGAGCGCCTCGGCGACATGCGGCGCATCGGCGGGGATCGCCATCTGGTCGAACCACATCTGCGCGCCCTCCTTCGGCACGGAATAGCCGATTTCGACGCCCTGCTTGGCCTCGACCGCGCGGTTGCGGGCCTGAAACACGTCACCCGACCAGCCGACCGCCAGGCAGATGTCGCCATTGGCGAGCGCGTTGATGTATTCGGAGGAGTGGAATTTTCGGATATAAGGCCGGACCTTGAGCAAAGTCTCCTCGGCTTTGGCGATATCGTCAGGCGACGTGCTGTTCGGATCGAGGTTGAGATATTTCAACGCCGCCGGAATGATGTCTGCGGGCGAGTCCAGCACGTAGACGCCGCAGTCCTTCAATTTGGCAAGGCTGTCGGGATTGAAGAAGACATCCCAGCTGTCGATCTTGTCGGTGCCGAGTGCCGCCTGCACCTTCTTGATGTTGTAGCCGATACCAACCGTACCCCACATGTAGTTGACCGAGTATTCGTTGCCGGGGTCGTATTTGGCGGTTCGCTCGGTGACGGTGTCCCACATGTTGGAAATGTTGGGCAGTTTCGACTTGTCGAGCTTCTGGAACACCCCGGCCTGGATCTGGCGTGCAAGGAAATTGCCGCTCGGCACGACAACGTCATAGCCGCTGCCGCCGGCAAGCAGCTTGGTTTCCAGGATTTCGTTGGAATCGAACGTGTCATAGACGACCTTGATGCCGGTTTGCTTGGTGAAATCGTCAATAATCGAACTGTCGATATAATCCGACCAGTTGAAGACATTGACGACGCGATCCTCGGCATGACCGCCGACAGTGAAAAGCGTCAGAAATACCGAAGTCGCCGAAAGCCAGAGCGCTTTGCGGATCATACTATTCTCCTTTGGTGAGTGTTCCTTCGCCGGCTCGTCGCGGTTCCAGCGCGGCCGGGCATTTGTTTCAGGCTATTGAGCTTTCCAAAAAGCGACAAGCGTGAACTGCCGGCGCTATGCAGGCAGTTCGATGAGCGGCAGGCGTTGCGTCGTCGCTGGGACTCGTGTGGCGTGCAGATGCCGTCATAGGCTTTCGCCGTGGCGCGGGCAGAGATACGACGATATGGTCCGGTCTCAATCTGACCGGCTGGGAGACTTGGCAAGATAGGCCTGTCTTGTTGTTGCCGTATTCCCAGCCTGCCCGCGCGGCAGCGACGTTGTCAATGGCAAAGCTGCAGGCCGCCTCAATTAGGCGATGGCACCCCGGTTACCCCTGCACGCTCGGGCCGTGTCTGGCGCTTGAATTCGAGCCCGATATGGACGAGCAGCGCCGTGACCACCACCGCGCCACCGATGATGGTGCGCCCCGATGGCACCTCGGAATGGATGAGCCAGACCCATATCGGGCCGAGGATCGGCTCGAACGTGCCGAGCAGTGCTGCTATTGCCGCCGGTATCAGCCGCGCGCCGGTGGCGAAGAAGGCGAGGCCGAGGCCCAGATTGACCACGCCGAAGACAAAGAGAAAGCCCATGTCACTGGTCGACACAGCGAATGTCGATGCCTGCGAGGCGGCAAAGCCTGCCGCAAGCATGGTGCCGAGGCAGGTCGCCGGCGTCATGCGCACGCTGGAAAACCGCCGGGTGATGACGGTGGCGATCGAGAACATGACCGCGATCAACAGCGCCAGCCCGTCGCCTATCGGCGAGACGGCGCCATCGAGCGATTCCGACACCATGATGGCGACGCCGGCGATGACGGCGGCAATCGCCAGCCAGGTCGCGACACCAACTCTTTCACGAAACAGCGCCCAGGCAAACAGCGCCGCCAGCAGCGGCACGCCGGCCTGCATCAACAGGATGTTGGCGACGGTGGTGTAGGCAAGTGCCACGACGAACGCGGTCGATGCGGTGGCGAAGCAGACCCCGACGGCAAGGCCGGGCAGACCCATGTCGCGGAACATTTTCAACATGCCGCGCCAGCCGTCGCGCCAGACCATGAAGCCGATCAGAAAGGCCGCTGCCCAGATGGAGCGCCAGAAAATAACCGTCCAGCTGTCGCCGGTGGTGATGAAGCGGGCGATGGTACCGCCGAAACTCCACATCAGCGCCGACAGGAAGACCAAAAGCATGCCGACACGCTCCTCGCGCGGCGAGACGGCTGGCGATGCGACGATCGGCGATGCGGTATCGATCATGGCTTCTACTGTCAGCGTTTTCGGCGCTGCACGATGCGCAATGGGCGACAGAAACGTGCCGTTTTCGCCTAATACATCAGCAACGGCCGGGCGTGATCCAGCTTCACGTTCCCCTTTGGCGCACTGGTCAGACGCCTGGACCAAATTCGCCCTGCTAGCGTTGTCTGATCATCCCTACCTAGGAGGAAGCCTTCCTGTTGCCCCGAATTAGCCGCCAAAGGCCGGCCAACGGAACCAGCAGAATCAGTCCGAATTTCTTCAAGGCGATGAGGGCCACCGCCAGAAGACCAGCCTTTGCCGCCAATTTCCCGGCGATGAGGCCGCCAATCCCAACCGCGGCGACGGTGTCGGTGCCGGGCAGGAAATCCGTGTATCTCTTGCCCGCGCTAAAGCCCGCCAGGCCAAGCACTTCATCCAGGCTCTGCTTTATCTCCGGCAACTGCTCCACATTGGCGATGTAACTCATCACGAAGACCCCCTCCCTGCCAAGGAAACGGACATCGTAGTTGAGCGTGTGGACGGCGTCGTTTCCGAACTGGAGTTCCTTGGCCCAATGCAGACGCTTGTTGACGGCATCATAGACTGGCGGCGAAGCCCAGCCGATCAACGTGATGGGCGGAAAACCGTCCTTCACCCGTTGATCGTTGCCCGACAAAGTATCGGCTTTCATGCTGCTCAACAGTTCGGTGTAATTGATGGAGGCAGCGTCACCATCATCGACATAACCGATCTTTTCCCAGCGCAGCTCTATGCCCCAATTGTTGTCGGCGATGGGATCATAATTGCTCGGGAAGATCATGCCGATCGCGTCGGAACCGGCGTCGGGTGGGTTACCCCAAGCCTCGGTCAGGACCGAGACGGCGTCCTTCTTATTCAGAAAGTAGAACTTGCCCTTGAGATCGAGGTGAATGCCTTCGGCGAGGTCTATCGGTCCGGTCTTTGGATCTATCTTGTCCAGGAATGCCTTGCCGGCATCATTGTACTGTTTGTAGGAGCTGAAGAAATCCGAGGATTTTTCTGCATACGCAGATGAAGCTGAGAGGGCAAATGTCAGCCCAAGCCAAAAAACCGTCCTGCCCATCGCCGCCCCCCAGCCTTGCGCAATTCGTTTTTGATATCCCGTTGTCATTTCCGAATCAATATTTCGATCGACAATACTTTGCGGCGAAGGTCGGCAGTTTCTTCCGCAAAGCCGGATGACCTTCCTTGCAGGCTCGCGCCGCTACTGGAAATCGAAGGCGCTCAAGCCCGTCACCATCTCGTCGAGGCCGAGCGGGCGCGTCACCGGCGGCTCGGCGCGCGCCAGGCAGCCGACGCGTTCGCAAAGCCGGCACGCAGGCCCGACCGGCGTCGCCGCGACACTGCCGGCCTTTGCAGCGATTGCCGCACCGGGCAGCGCCGCGCCATAGACGATGTCGTCGCGAAAGCCGATGTCGCAACCGAGCAGCAGCGCCGTGCGGCGCGGGCGTTCCGAGAACGCGCCTTGCGGTCCTTCCAGCGTGCGGGCGATGCATAGGAACTCGGCGCCGTCGGGCATTTCCACCGCCTCGACGAAGATCTGGCCGGGCTGGGTGAAGGCGACATGCACGGGCAGTTTGGGACAGGCGCCGCCGAAGCGGCTTTGCGGAAAGCCCTGACTGCCGACCTTGCGGAAGCGGTTGCCGGCATTGTCGACCTCCAGCATGAAGAACGGCACGCCTGAGGCACCCTGCCGTTGCAGCATGGTCAGCCGGTTTGCGGCCTGTTCGAAGGAGACGCCGAAGCGCGAACGCAGGACATCGATGTCGTAGCGGGCGCGCACGGCAGCAGCATGAAAGGCCTGGTAGGGCATCATCAGTGCATGCGCCGCATAGCGGCCGAGTTCGAAGCGGGCGAGCCGGCGGGCCTCGTCGGTGGTCAGCTTGAGCGCCTGGATCTCGCCGGCGACCGCGACCGTCATGCGGATCAGGCACGCCTCCATCGCCACTTCGCGCAACTGGTCGAACGGCGACAGCCGCTCGGACAGGAACAGGCGCTGCGAGTGGCGATCGTAGCGGCGGCGCCAGTTCGGCATGGTGGCGACCGGCAGCACCTTGACCACGATGCCGTATTCGCGCTTCAGCCAGGCCTTCAGCGCGCCGAACAGATCGTCGCCGGGATCGAGCAGCGAGGTGAACGCCGCGGCTTCTTCCTCAAGGGCTGCGAAATGGTTCGGCCGGCGCTCAAAAATCTCGTGCACCTCGTCGATCGGCAGGCGGGCGCCGGAAAGTGCTGTGGCCCGACCTTCGCGGGCGAGAAGCTCGTTGAGGTCTGACAGGCGCTCGGCCTGTTCGCGATAGGCGCGGAACAGTTTTATCACCGCCGCCGACGCATTGGGTGCCGCCTCGGCAAGCTCGATCAGTTCCTGATCGCCGGGTAACTCGCCGACCAGCAGAGGATCGGTGAATACCTCTCTCAAGGCGGCGACAGACCCCCTTGCCTCGCCTTGCAGTTCGTGCGGATCGACCTTGTAGACGGACGCCAGTTTCAGGATCAGCTGCACCGTCAGCGGTCGCTGGTTGCGCTCGATCAGATTGAGGTAGGATGGCGAGATACCGAGGCCCTCGGCCATCGCCGTCTGGGTCAGGCCCTTGGCGTTGCGGATGCGGCGGATGCGCGGCCCGGCAAATATCTTCTGGTCAGCCATCGACTGTCCTTGACAGGAATTTACACAGGTTTCGCGGCAACCTCACTGCGTTGCCTTTTACAATCATGACAAATTTACAGCGCTCGCCTGTCAAACGCAACACAGGTTTTCTCTTATCTCTCGCCAATTTCCTTGATTTTTCTGGTCTGTTTCGCACCGCAATGTAAATTCAGTCATATTCCGGCGCACAGATGATTGATGCCCGGACACGGGTGCAGCAATCCTTCGGAGTGACCAATGACTGATTTTTACAACCTCGTCCCATCGGCGCCGGAAGGTCGCTTCGACGGAATCGAACGGCCCTATTCCGCGGAAGATGTGAAGCGGCTGCGCGGCTCGGTGCAGATCCGCCAGAGCCTTGCCGAGATGGGCGCCAACCGGCTGTGGAAGCTCATCCACGAGGAGGACTTCGTCAACGCGCTCGGCGCCATGTCCGGCAACCAGGCGATGCAGCAGGTGCGCGCCGGACTGAAGGCGATCTACCTGTCGGGCTGGCAGGTTGCCGCCGACGCCAACACGGCTGGCGCGATGTATCCGGACCAGTCGCTCTATCCGGCCAATGCGGCGCCCGAACTGGTCAAGCGCATCAACCGCACGCTGCAGCGCGCCGACCAGATCGAGACCTCCGAAGGCAATGGACTCTCGGTCGAGACCTGGTTCGCGCCGATCGTCGCCGACGCGGAAGCCGGCTTCGGCGGACCGCTCAACGCATTCGAGATCATGAAGGCATTCATCGAGGCGGGTGCCGCCGGCGTCCACTACGAGGATCAGCTGGCATCGGAAAAGAAGTGCGGCCATCTCGGCGGCAAGGTGCTGATCCCGACCGCGGCGCACATCCGCAACCTCAACGCCGCACGCCTGGCGGCGGACGTGATGGGCACGCCGACCCTGGTCGTCGCGCGCACCGACGCGGAAGCCGCCAAGCTGCTCACCTCCGACATCGATGAACGCGACCAGCCTTTCGTCGACTACGGCGCCGGGCGCACAGTGGAAGGTTTCTACAACGTCAGGAACGGCATCGAGCCCTGCATTGCCCGCGCCATCGCCTATGCGCCTTACGCGGATCTGATCTGGTGCGAGACCTCGAAGCCGGACCTGGCGCAGGCCAGGAAATTCGCCGAGGACGTGCGCAAACATCACCCCGACAAGCTGCTCGCCTACAATTGCTCGCCATCGTTCAACTGGAAGAAGAACCTCGACGACGCGACGATCGCCCGGTTCCAGAAGGAGCTCGGCGCCATGGGCTACAAGTTCCAGTTCATCACGCTCGCCGGCTTCCACCAGCTCAACTACGGCATGTTCGAACTGGCCCGCGGCTACAAGGCACGGCAGATGGCGGCCTATTCCGAGCTGCAGGAAGCGGAGTTCGCGGCGGAGGCCAATGGCTACACCGCGACCAAGCACCAGCGCGAGGTCGGCACCAGCTATTTCGACGCCGTGTCGATGGCGATCACCGGCGGCCAGTCATCAACCACCGCCATGCAT
The DNA here is from genome assembly GCF_040320745.1 of Mesorhizobium sp. M0621. NCBI lineage: Bacteria > Pseudomonadati > Pseudomonadota > Alphaproteobacteria > Hyphomicrobiales > Phyllobacteriaceae > Mesorhizobium > Mesorhizobium sp. M0621. The sequence continues at coordinate 102,211 of NZ_JAMYQF010000002.1, forward strand.
GAATCGACCGAGCACGCGCAGTTCAAACCGGCCGCGGAATAGCGACCACAGAAATACAGAGGAAACGCCCAGCAGGGCTTGGGATACAAGGAGAAGACCAATGGCATCGATAAGCCGTGTCAAGGAACGCGCCGAGGAACAGTCCACGACGATGAGCGTCGACCAGCAAGCGACGATCCGCATGCTGGCCAACGATCTGCACCGCCTCAACCAGTCGGTGATGAAGGCGGTCGAGGCAGGCGTCTCGGTGGAACTCGTGCGCTCGGCACGTCATCACGGCGGCGACGGCAACTGGGGCGATCTGCTGATCCCGGTGATCGTCACGCAGCAGGGCCACGGCTGATCGCAATCCGTGCAACCGCCCCTTCACCTGCGCGGCCTCCGCGCAGGTGAATTCTCTTTTTATGAAATGCCGGTGTGGACAGTTCAGTACAGTAGCGTTGCTTGAAATTCACTGCTCTGAGTATGAATTCGGGGTCTTTTATTTCAACTTGACATGGACCACGATCTCACGCCAATTGCGCCCCAGATTCAACTCTGCATTGAAATGGGGGCGAGCTTCTTGGTCGACTTGTGTGCCCAGTGAATCGTGAAGGCGAGACTCCAAGACATCTGAATGGGGTGACCCGCGACGCAACCATGGAGGCGATCCGTGATCCGTCGCAGGTGCTTGTCATCTGCAAATCGCCAATCAATCGCGTGGTGATTTCGAAAATCGTCGAGCGATCCGGGCTCAAGCCAATCTCGGAATCTCCCGACACGGCGGTAAGGACCTTGCGGTCCCTCATTCCTGGTGTGGTTGTCCTTGACGGCGGCGCCGACAACAAGGACTGCGACAATCTTATGTCCAGCATCGGCGCGTTGCGGCGCGCCTCGGGCAAATCGCTGCCACCGGTGATCCTGCTTTCGACCAAAAATGGCACTACGGAAAGCCTGGGCCTGTCTGACATTATCGACGTGGTGGTCGCCAAGCCGATCACGCCCGAACGGCTGCAACCGGTGATCGATCGCTTGGTAGGCCGCTAGAGCATAGGCGGTTTCCGGGGATCAGCCTTCGCCCACGATGCTTTCAACCAATTCCGGCAGTTGTCCGAGATCGGATATCTGGCGGAACCTCGATTCGGCCACCGGAGCCTCGACATGCTCGAGCACCCAGGTCAGTTCATGCGGCACATGGACACCCCAACCGCCGGCCTCGATGGCCGGCACCACGTCCGACTTCAGCGAGTTGCCGACCATCATGCTTTTTGCCGGACCGTCGCCGTGCCGGCTGAAGATCCTGCCATAGGTGGCGGCGTTCTTGTCGCTGACGATCTCGACCGCGTCGAATAATTCGCCCAGGCCTGACCCGGCCAGCTTGCGCTCTTGGTCGAAGAGATCGCCCTTGGTGATCAGCACAAGGCGGAATGCGCCGGCAAGATTCTCGACCGTCTCGCGCGCATGCGGCAAGACCTCGATCGGATGGCTAAGCATCTCGCGGCCGGCATCGAGAATCCCGGATATGACCGAGGCCGGCACGCGACCTTGCGTGACCTCGATCGCCGTTTCGATCATCGACAGGGTAAATCCCTTGATGCCGAAGCCATAGACGGCAAGGTTGCGCCTTTCGGCCTCCAGCAATCGCGCCGAGATGTGCTCAACTTCGCCATGATCGGCAAGCATGGCGGCAAAATGCTTCTCGGTCAGACGGAAGAACTGTTCGTTCTGCCAGAGCGTGTCGTCGGCGTCGAAGCCGATCGTCGTCAGTTTGCCGTCGTGCCGCATGCAATTTCTCGATTGAGATTGGGGTCTCGATTGGGATCGGGATTGCGGAAACTAAGCCGATTGGCGCGATTTTCAACCGTGTCGGCCAATGCCCGGCGCGGCTCCCCTTCCCTTCCATGGAGGGGCACGGCTATACTCCACAATCCGCAACCCAATCTGGTGAATGATGCCGCCTGCAAAAAAGGAAGTCCGTCCGTCGAGCCGCGGAGGACGCGCCCGCACGCCTGCCTTCGTGAAAAACCAACGTGGCGTCAAGAACTGGAAGGAAGTCAGCGCCTGGCTGGAGTGGCGCGGCATCGAGGACATCGAGTGCATCACGCCTGATCAGGCCGGTGTCGCGCGCGGCAAGATGATGCCATCGAAGAAATTCACCTCCAACACCTCGCTGGCGCTGCCGTCGGCGGTCTTCATGACGACGATTTCCGGTGGCTACCCCGAGGATGGCAACGGCTTCCATTATCCGGAAGACGACGGCGACCTCAAACTGATGCCGGACCTGTCGACGTTGACAGTAGTGCCCTGGGAAGAAGACCCGACGGCCGCTGTCATCTGCGACCTTGTCCACCAGGACGGTCGGTCGGTCGAATTCACGCCGCGCAACGTGTTGAAACGCGTGGTTGCCGCCTATGACAAGCTCGGCCTGAAGCCGGTGGTGGCGCCCGAGATCGAGTTCTACCTGGTGCGCAAGAATCCCGATCCGGACTATCCGCTGACCCCGCCGGTGGGCCGGTCCGGACGCGCGATCGGCGGCGGCGCCGGCTATTCGATCGCCGGCGTCAACGAATTCGACGAACTGATCGACGACATCTACCATTTCTCCGAAAGCCAGGGCCTGGAGATCGATACGCTGATCCATGAGGAGGGCGCCGGCCAGTTGGAGATTAACCTGCGCCACGGCGATCCGATCGAACTGGCCGACCAGGTGTTCATGTTCAAGCGCACCATTCGCGAGGCAGCGCTGAAACACGAAATCTATGCCACCTTCATGGCCAAGCCGATCCAGGGGCAGCCTGGCTCGGCCATGCATATCCATCAGTCGATCATCGACAAGAAGACCGGGCAGAACATCTTTTCGGCGGCTGACGGCTCGGAAACCGAAAACTTCTTCCATTTCATCGGCGGCATGCAGAAGCATGTGCCGAACGCGCTGGTGATGTTCGCGCCCTATGTCAATTCCTACCGCCGGCTGACCCAGGCGGCGTCGGCGCCGGTCAACAACAAATGGGGCTATGACAACCGCACAACGGCGTTTCGCGTGCCACGTTCGGACCCGGCGGCGCGGCGCGTCGAAAACCGCATCCCCTCCTCCGACGCCAACCCCTATCTGGCGCTGGCGGCATCGCTTGCCTGCGGGCTGATCGGCATCACCAGGAAGATCAAGGCCGAGCCTCCCGTCCTGACCACCGCCAATGCCGACGAGATCGATCTGCCGCGCAGCCTGCTCGAAGCCGTCGACCTGTTCGAAGGCGACGAGGAACTCTGCGCGCTGCTGGGCAAATCCTTCGCCGCGACCTATGCGGCCATTAAGCGGGCAGAATTCGAGACGTTCATGGAAGTGATCAGCCCGTGGGAGCGGGAGTATTTGTTGCTGAATGTCTAGGGGAATAAGGGAATAAGGGAGTAAGGCAGTAGGGCAGTAGGGCAGTAGGGCAGTAGGGGATGATGGCGAAGATCGATTCGTACAGGGATTTGATCGTCTGGCAGCAGGCCATGGACTTGGCGGTATCAATCTACGAGGTGACAAAAGCCTGGCCGAAAGAGGAAATCTATGGATTGACAGCTCAGCTACGGCGAGCAGCTATCTCGGTGCCTGCCAATATCGCCGAGGGTTATGGTCGAGAAAGCCGAGCTTCCTATCAACAATTTCTGAGAATCGCGCAGGGATCCCTCAAGGAGTTGGAGACCCATCTGCTGATCGCACAACGCGTCGGAATCGCTTCACATGTGGCCGTCGAACCGTTGACGATCCGCAGCGAGAGCGTCGGAACGCTCTTGCGGCTTCTGATCCGTAAATTGTCACCCGAATAATCCTCACCTACTGCCCTACTGCCCTACTGCCCTAGGACTTCTCATGCCCTACCAATCCCCGATTTCCCCTGGCCGTTCCTGGTACGAGGACAGCGCCGGACCAAGACCCGAATACCCAAGCCTCGATGGCGACCGTACCTGCGACGTCGTCATTGTCGGCGGCGGCTTCACCGGCTTGTCGGCGGCGGCGCATCTGGCCAAGGCTGGAGCGGATGTCGTGCTGATCGAGGCGTATCGCTTCGGAGATGGCGCTTCTGGGCGCAATGGTGGTCAACTTGGCACCGGCCAGCGTGCCTGGGCCGAAGACCTGGAAGCCGAATATGGCTTTTCCCGCGCCAAGGCGCTGTTCGATCTCGCCGAAGAGGCGAAGACGCATCTCCTCGAATTCGCCGCTGCCAACCAGATCGATATCGACTACATGCCGGGCCAGCTTTCGGTAGCGCACAAGCCGCGCTACGTCGACGACTACAAGGCGCATGCCGAGATCATGGCGAGCCGTTTTTCCTATCCGCATATCTCGTTCATGGATGCCAGGGAGACGGCGGAGCGGCTGGGATCGACCGCCTACTTTGGCGGGACGCGCGACACCGGCACTGGCCACATCCATCCGATGAAGCTGGTGATCGGTACGGCGCGGGTGGCAGCGCTTGCCGGCGCGCAGCTGTTCGAGGGGACGCCATCGACCGGCATCATTTCCAGTGGCGGCAAGGTCAAGATTTCGACACCGAGAGGCACGCTGACAGCGCAGAAATGCCTGATCGCGGTCAACGCCTATGGCGGCACGCTCGAGCCGGTGAGTGCGGCGCACATCATGCCGATCGGTTCGTTCATCGGCGCGACGGTGCCTCTGGGAGCGGACTCGAACGTGTTGCCGGGTGGCGAGGCGGTCGACGATTCCCGCTTCGTCGTGCGCTATTTCCGCAAGTCAAGGGATGGCCGGCTGCTGTTTGGCGGGCGCGAGATCTATGGCGTCAACGATCCGAAGGATATCCACATTCACATCCGCCGCCAGATCGCGGAACTCTACCCGGCACTGAGGGATGTCGAGATCACGCATGGCTGGGGCGGCTATGTCGGCATCACGGTGCCGAGAAAGCCGTTCGTGCGCGAAGTGATGCCCAATGTCATCTCGGCCGGCGGCTATTCCGGCCACGGCGTCATGCTGTCGAACTTCTTCGGCAAGCTCTATGCCGAAACCGTTGCCGGCAACCGCGACCGGCTGAAGCTGATCGAGGATCTGAAAATCCCACCGTTCCCTGGCGGTCGGCGCTTCCGCACGCCGCTGCTGTTTCTGGCGCTCAACTGGTTTGCTTTGCGCGACAGGATCTAGGGTTGTTCCCACTTTTCGGGATTGCGTTTCGGCTGGACAAGATCGCTCTGAATTCCTGTAATATTGCTGTAATATTTGTTGCCGTAGCGGCACATTGCGGAATCCCCATCAAAGGTGCAGAATCGGCTGGGAAGGCGTAGTGATGCCACAATCGCCGGCAAAAGATGCCGGCTGTGGGCGACTGATGGGGAATTCTGCGGGTTTGCCCGCTTTGGTTTCTTGGGACCGATGCAGATCTTTAGCCAGGTTCTTGGCATTCGATCGAAAGAACATTGGCTCACTTATGGAGGTGGCAAAAGTGAAAGAGCCCTTCAGTTTCGGTACGCCGGAACGTCGGCGCTTTGCCATGCAGTTCGGATACGACATGCGGCCGTCCTTCTGGCAGGGAGTCCGTTCGAACTCGCATCTGGTGATCGCCGCAATCGGCACTGCCGCGTTGCTTGGCGTCGCTGCCGTGGCGCTATGGCTGGCATTGCCGGCCGGCGACAGGCAAGCGTCAGCAAGCCCCGAGCAGACAATTCCAGCGATTCCGGTGAAGACGACGAAAATAGCCCCGGTGGGGGCCGGAGTCGCCGCCACAACCGTGCCGCAGACGCGCAAGCCTGACGCGGTTTCGACCGCCACGGCCGCTCAAGCCAACGTACAAGCGCTCGCGGCCAATGATCCGCGCTGGACCGATTCGCAGCCGAAGGCTGCATCCGCTTCCGACTCGACTGCTCCAAGCCAGGCTGAACAGACGCCGGACAAGCCGGCGGCGGCATTCGCGCAGCCGGCAGCCGATACCGATGCCACCGCTGAACTTGCCAAAGTTGCCGCACCCCCCGCGGCCGCGGGCAGCCATCCCGATGGCGCACAAACCGCCGCCATCCCCGCAGTGAAGCCGCCAGTGCCGGCTCAGCAGCCAGCGGCAACAGAAGGCGACGACAGCCAGGCCAAGGCGAAGCCTGGGAAGGTCGCAGCCGCCGGAACGGGGCGTATCCTGAGGACCGTGACCATGCGTAGCGGGCCGAAGAAGAATGCCGCCGCCGTCGGCACGGTGCCGGCCAGGACCTCGGTGCAGGTGGTGAGCTGCAAGCAATGGTGCCAGATCACCTACAACGGCAAGACCGGCTGGGTCTACAAGAGCTACATCAAGACCGGCGCCTGACGCCACCGACCTGCCGCCAAGTGCGCTGCCACTTTCAGGCATTTTGACTTGCGCATGATCCGTTCCGAAAATCGGTGCCGATTTTTCGGAGTCATGTGTTGGCGCCTTCAAATGCAGCGGCCGCCGTCGACCTCCAGTGCCACGCCGGTAATGAAGGCGGCTTCGTCGGAGGCCAGCCAGAGTGCGGCGTTGGCGATGTCGAGCGGCGTCGAAAGCCGGCCGAGCGGGATCGATGCGCGGAACTTCTCGCGGATTTCGGGTGTGTCGGCGCCCATGAATTTCTCCAGCATCCCGGTCTCGCCGGCAACCGGGCAGAGGCAGTTGACGCGGATGTTCTTCGGCGCCAGCTCAACCGCCATCGACTTGGTGGCGGTGATCGCCCAGCCTTTCGACGCATTGTACCAGGTGAGGCCGGGCCGCGGCCGCAGACCCGCGGTTGAGGCCGTGGTCAAGATGACGCCACCGCCTTGCCGCTCCATGATCGGCACCACGGCAAGTGCTGCGTGATAGATCGCCTTCATGTTGACCGATGTGATCAGGTCGAAGGTTTCCTCGTCGACATTGAGCATGTCGCCGTTGCGATGGGTGTAGCCGGCATTGTTGACCATGATGTCGATGCGGCCGAAGGCGCTCTTCGCGGCATAGACCATCTCGTCGAATTCGGAGCGCAGCGAAACATCTGTCTGGGTCCAGATCGCCGCTTCACCGATCTCGCCGGCGACACGCTCCGCGCCCTTGGCATTGAGATCGGCGACAACGACCCTGGCGCCCTCCTCTGCAAAGCGCCTGGCGATGCCTTCGCCAAAACCCGACGCAGCACCGGTGATGACGGCAACCTTGTTTTCCAGACGCATGATTTTCCCGTTCATGATTGGTGACGATCGACCGTCACGCCAATAATGCACATCCACGCAAAGCCACGGCTTCTGAGCAGATTGTTCGAAAGATCTGCGGCCATCGCCGATTTCTCCTTTGGCTTTCGCCTCGTCCACGCTCTATGCTGCAACTGCGAAGGCTTCCGGAGCCGCGCCTGTCGACAAGCCTCCAGGTCATCGGACTGTCAAGGGGCAGGCGCATACACCCAGATGTGACACCATGGCACTGGAAAATTTAAATCGATTAGATTATATCAGCCGCGTACTTGCGACCGGCGTCAAAGCGGACAGACCATGACCAGCCAGATCATCCCCGTCGACCCTTTCGACTTCATCATTTTCGGCGGCACCGGCGATCTGTCGGAACGCAAGCTTCTGCCGTCGCTCTACTATCGCCAGCGCGATCATCAGTTCTCCGAGCCGACGCGCATCATCGGCACGTCACGCTCGAAGATGAGCGATGAGGAATTCCAGGCCTTCGCTAGCCAAGCGATCTCCGAGCACGTCAAACCGGCCGATATCGACGCCAAGGAGCTGAAGACCTTTCTGGCGCGGCTATCCTATGTCTCTGCCGATGCAACGACCGGCGCCGGCTTCGACAAACTGAAAAAGGCGATCGGCGACAGCGACCGCATCCGCGCCTTCTACCTGGCGGTGGCGCCGGCGCTGTTCGGCGATATCTCGCACAAGCTGAAAGAGCACAATCTGATCACGCCGAACTCCCGCATCGTGCTGGAAAAGCCGATCGGCCGCGACCTTGCCTCGGCGCAAGCGCTCAACGATCTGGTCGGCGACGATTTCCACGAAAGCCAGATCTTCCGCATCGACCACTATCTCGGCAAGGAGACGGTGCAGAACCTGATGGCGCTGCGCTTTGCCAACGCGCTCTACGAGCCGCTGTGGAACTCCGCCCATATCGACCACGTGCAGATCACCGTGGCCGAGACCGTGGGGCTGGAAGACCGCGTCACCTATTACGACAAGGCCGGCGCGCTGCGCGACATGGTGCAGAACCACATGCTGCAGCTGTTGTGCCTCGTCGCCATGGAAGCGCCGTCATCGATGGATGCCGACGCGGTGCGCGACGAGAAGCTGAAGGTGCTGCGGGCGCTGAAGCGCATCAACGGCAACGAGGCGCCGAAGCACACCGTGCGTGGGCAATACCGCGCAGGCGCCTCGGCCAACGGAGCTGTAAAGGGCTATGTCGAGGAGCTTTCCCACGACAGCAACACCGAGACCTTCGTCGCCATCAAGGCCGAGATCGGCACCTGGCGCTGGGCGGGCGTTCCGTTCTACCTCAGGACCGGCAAGCGGCTGGCAACCCGGGTTTCGGAAATCGTCATCGAATTCAAGCCGATCCCGCATTCGATCTTCGGCGACAGCGCCGGTCCGATCTTCGCCAACCAGCTGGTCATCAGGCTGCAGCCCGACGAAGGCGTCAAGCAGTTCATCATGATCAAGGATCCGGGTCCGGGCGGCATGCGGCTGCGCCAGATCTCGCTCGACATGAGTTTTGCGCAATCCTTCGATGGCCGCGCGCCGGACGCCTACGAGCGGCTGATCATGGATGTCATCCGTGGCAACCAGACCCTGTTCATGCGCCGTGACGAAGTCGAGGCGGCGTGGAAATGGATCGACCCGATCCAGAACGCATGGGAAAGCGCCAGACAAGAGGCGCAGGGCTACACGGCAGGCACCTGGGGACCCTCGGCCTCCATTGCACTGATCGAACGTGACGGGCGGACATGGCACGAGAGCAATTGAACAGCGCCGCCTATAGCTGGAACGGCTTCGCCGGGCGCCAGGAGCTGGCGGCTGCTCTTGCCGGTCATGTCGCCGGCCGCCTGACCAGGGCAATCGCCGAGCGCGGCACAGGGCTGCTCGCCGTCTCCGGCGGCACCACGCCGGCAAAATTCTTCGCCGCCCTGTCGGCGATACCCATCGCATGGGACAAGGTGATCGTGACGCTGGTCGACGAGCGCTTCGTGCCGGCCTCCTCGCCGCGTTCCAACGCCGGGCTGGTGACGGCCAATCTCTTGCAGAACACGGCCAAGGCGGCCCGTTTCGTGCCGCTCTATCACGAAGCCACCAGCATCGAGGATGCGGCTTCATCCGACAATGCGGCGCTGCAGTCACTGCCCTGGCCGCTCGATGTCGTCGTGCTCGGCATGGGGCCCGACGGCCACACCGCCTCGTTCTTTCCCGATGCCGACGACCTGGAAAAATTGCTCGATCCGTCCTCCGACAGGATCGTGCTGCCGGTTCATGCGTTGAGTGCCGGAGAGCCGCGGCTGACGCTGTCGCTGGCGCGCATTGTCGATGCCGGCTTCATTGCGCTGCACATCGAAGGCGAGGACAAGCGCATCGCCTTCGACGGCGCGATGGCACCCGGACCGCGAAAGCCAATCCGCGCCGTGCTCGATGCCGCGCGCAAGCCCGTAGAGGTTTTCTGGGCTCCCTGATTTGAAACTTGCTGAGGGTCCCGGCAGACAGCCGGTTTGTGTTCCGGGACCTCGCCTGAAAGGACCGACACCATGACCACCAGACGCGACATCGAAGCCATCACCGAGCGCATCCGCCAGCGTTCAAAGCCAGGCCGCGAGCGTTATCTCAGCCGCATCGCCGAGGCGTCGAGCCACACCGCCAACCGGGCCGTGCTGTCGTGCGGCAATCTCGCCCACGGCTTTGCAGTGTGCAGCCCCTCGGAAAAGCAAGCGCTGGGTGCCGACAAGGTGCCGAACCTCGGCATCATCACCTCCTACAACGACATGCTGTCGGCGCATCAGCCTTTCGAGACCTTTCCGGCGCTGATCAAGGACGCGGCACGCGAGGCCGGCGGCATCGCCCAGGTCGCAGGCGGCGTGCCGGCAATGTGCGATGGCGTCACCCAAGGCCAGCCCGGCATGGAGCTCTCGCTGTTTTCGCGCGACGTGATCGCCATGGCCGCCGCGATCGGCCTGTCGCACAACATGTTCGACGCCGCCGTCTATCTCGGCGTCTGCGACAAGATCGTGCCGGGCCTGGTGATCGCCGCACTGACCTTCGGCCATCTGCCGGCGGTGTTCATTCCCGCAGGACCGATGACCACTGGCCTGCCCAACGATGAAAAGGCCAAGGTCCGCCAGCTCTATGCCGAGGGCAAGGCCGGACGCGCCGAACTGCTGGAGGCTGAATCCAAGTCCTACCATGGGCCGGGCACCTGCACCTTCTACGGCACGGCGAATTCCAACCAGATGCTGATGGAGATCATGGGCCTGCACACGCCGGGCGCTTCCTTTGTCAATCCCGGCACGCCGCTGCGTGACGCCCTGACCCGCGAGGCGACGAAGCGGGCGCTGGCGATCACCGCGCTCGGCAATGCCTATACGCCGGTCGGCCGGATGATCGACGAGCGGTCGATCGTCAATGGCGTTGTCGGCCTGCATGCCACCGGCGGTTCGACCAATCACACCATCCACCTGATCGCCATGGCGGCGGCGGCCGGCATCGCCATCACCTGGCAGGATATTTCCGACCTTTCGGAAGCGGTGCCGCTGCTGGCGCGGGTCTATCCCAACGGTCTCGCCGACGTGAACCATTTCCACGCGGCCGGCGGCCTCGGCTTCCTGATCCGCGAACTGCTCGACGAAGGCATCCTGCACGAGGATGTGCAGACGGTATGGGGCGAAGGGCTGCGGCCCTATGCGGTCGAAGCAAAGCTCGGCGCCGACGGCAGCGTAGTGCGCGAAGCCTCGCCGCGCCAAAGCGGCGACGAGAAAGTGCTGGCGCCGTTCAGCAAGGCTTTCCAGGCGACCGGCGGTCTGAAAGTGCTGTCGGGCAATCTCGGCCACGCCGTCATCAAGACTTCCGCGGTGAAGCCGGAACGGCGCATCATCGAGGCGCCGGCCAAGGTTTTCGACAGCCAGCAAGGGCTGAACGAGGCGTTCAAGGCGGGCACGCTGACCGGCGATTTCATCGCCGTCATCCGCTTCCAGGGGCCAAAGGCCAACGGCATGCCGGAACTGCACAAGCTCACCACCGTGCTCGGCATCCTGCAGGATCGCGGCCAGCGCGTGGCGCTGGTCACCGACGGGCGCATGTCGGGCGCCTCCGGCAAGGTGCCGGCGGCGATCCATGTGACGCCGGAAGCGGTCGAGGACGGGCCGATCGCCAGGATCCACGAAGGCGACGTCATCCGGCTCGACGCCGAGGCTGGGACACTTGAGGTTCTGGTGCCGGCTGGCGACTTCGCCTTGCGCCGGACGGCGGATGCCGATCTCATCGGCAACGAATTCGGTTTCGGCCGCGAGCTGTTTGCCGGGTTCCGGCAATTGGTCGGCCGCGCCGATCATGGCGCCAGCGCCTTCGGCACGGCTTGACGCAATCATCATCCTGTCCATGAAAGAGGGCGGCGCTTGGCCGCCCTTTTTGCTACCGGTCAAATGGCGGTCATGGCGTAACGGTAATTTCGCTCCGTTCGCCGGCCTTGACCGTCACCGGCATTTCCTTGTCATGGCCTGCATCGGACATGTGGCGGACGAACACATAGTCGCCGGCCGGAACGATCTGCTGCCAGGTATCGCCATAGTTCAGGCCAAGCGCCTTGCGCTTGCCCTCTATGTCCTTTTTCGGCGACAGGATCTCGATCGAGTAGGCACCGGGGGCCGACATCGCCAGAACGCCGGCATCGAGCGGCACCTTGATGTCCGTGATATCTCCGACCTTGACGCTGAACGGCTGCTCGACGACCGCCAGATCAAGCGTGGTCAGCGCGACATAATCGTCCGGCGGCAGCCAGAACTTGCTGTCCGGGCCATAGGAATGCTCGACACTGTCACGCGTGCCATCGATTTTCTTCTTCGCCTTGACGATCTCGAAGCCGAGGCCGGAACTGTCGGCCTTGTCGCCGCCCGCGACATAGAAGGCGTTGAGCACGATATGGCCGACGCCAACGATGACGTCCTTCTCGATCTTCTGCCCAGCGGCGAGCTGGATGGTTTCGGTGACGCTGCCGGCGCCGATCTGGACCGTGACCTTCTGTTCGCCCGCCGGCACGATGATTTTGGTGTCGCCATAGTGGGTGGTGCTGCCACCCGGATAAGCGAAATTGAGGCTGGCCGCATCACTGATGTCGGCGCCCTGGCTCGGCCGCGGATGAATGAGCATGGTGCCTGCGTTCAAGGTGAACAGCGGCTTGTAGACCTGGCCTGCCTCGATCTTGAATTTCTGCTCCACCTTGGCCTCGTCGTCGCGTGCGACGACGATGTAGTCGCCCGGTTCGAGATTGCCGTTGTAGGTGCCATATTCGGTGGTGACGGAATCGCCCCGCGAGCCGTCGGCACTTGCCTTGTAGATCTCCCAGGCGTTGCCGTCGGTGATCGGCTCGCCACCTTCGGCCATCACCACTGTCGGCTGAAAATTGAATTCCGGTTTCGCCGGCTCCGGTGCGGGCGCAGGCGCCGGAGCGGGAGCCGGCTCTGGAGCGGGTGCCGCCACGGTCTCGACAAGCGCCTCCTGCAGCGCCTTCTCGTCGGAGGCCTGGATGTATTTGCCGCCGGTGTTGTCGGCGAGGCAGGCGATCTGCTTGCCTTCGTCGGCGGTGAGGCCGAAGCCGACGACATCGGCGGTGAAGTCGACGCCGGATGCCTCAAGCTCCTTGCCAAGCGCGCAAGGGTCGCCACCGCATGTTTCGAGACCGTCGGTGATGAGCACGACGGTCGCCTTGTCCTCGGTGTATTTCAACGCCTCGGCTGCTTGCTTGACGGCAGAGGTCAGCGGCGTCTTGCCGAGGAATTTCAGGCTGTCGGCGGCGGCCGAGATGGCACTTGCCGAACCTGCCTGTGGCGGCACGATCAGCTGGATATCCTCGCAGCTGCCCTTCTCGCGATGGCCATAGGCCATGAAGCCGATCTCGTCGTCGGTGGGGACCGATTGAAGCACGGTTCGCAGCGACTCGCGGGCGATTTCGAGCTTGGGCTTGCCGTCGATCTGCGCCCACATCGAGCCGGAAGCATCGAGAATGACGATGACCTTGTTTGCGGCAAAGCCGAATGTCGTCATCGACAAAAGGAGGATCGCCGCAGCGACGCTCCGTGCAAGTCCCGCCATCGAAATCTCCTCAATCCGCCCCTGATCCGGGCGGCAAGCTATTTGACGCGGCGCCGGGACACAAGTCGGTGCCGGTGCGTAGGGCTCCGAACTAAGGTTGACAAAAGACCCTGACGACAGCCAGTTCGGCGGTGTTGGCAGTGCCGGTAGTTTTTCACGATAGGAATTTTTTCTTGACTCATTGCCCTCAGCTATGGTACATATTTGCCTATGGTGCTGATTTGCGCCGGTGACCGGCCGCTCAGGCGGGTTTTTCGTTTGATGCTCCGTCAGCCAACGCGCCGGCGCCGGGCCGAATGCCGAACTTTTCAGCGGAAGCGAGATTCAGTAGGTCGTGCGTCGCTCTTCCGAGGGCGGCCTGCCGAATTGCAGCCGGTAGCTCTGGGCGAAGTAGGAATGCGAGGTGAAGCCGGTCGCGATCGCCACGTCGAGGATCGGCATGTTGGTCTGGCGCAGCAGTTCACGCGCCCGCTCGAGCCGCAGCCGCATGTAGTAACGGCCGGGCGTGACGCTGAGATGGCGCAGGAACAGCCGCTCGACCTGGCGCACCGACAAGCCGGCGGACTTGGCCAGTTGCACGGCCGACAGCGGCTCGTCGAGGTGATCTGCCATCAGTTCGACGATGCGCCTGAGCTTCTCCGACTTGCCGGTCAGGTCGCGTTCCGGGCCGACGCGCTGGCGGTCTCCGGCCGAGCGGATGCGTTCGTGCTGGAACTGGTTGGCGACGCCATTGGCGAGATTCGAGCCGAAATCGCCGCGCACGATCTCCAGCATGAGGTCGATCGAGGTGGTGCCGCCGGCGCAGGTGTAGCGCTTGCGATCGATCTCGAAGACGTTGCCTGTGCAGTTGATGTCGGGGAAGCGTTCGACGAAGCCGGCGCGGTTTTCCCAATGGATGGTGCAGCGATAGCCTTCGAGCTGGCCGGCCTCGGCCAGTAGGTAGGAGCCGACCGACAAGGCACCCAGCGCATTGCCGCGCCGGCCCCAGCTGCGCAAAGCCGCCAGCACCTTGCTCTTGCCGGGAAATTCCGTCGTCAGCCCGACCGAGACGAAGAGGATGTCGACCGGCGGCAGATCGGCGACGGCATAGTCGATCTTGAGCGGCAGGCCATTGGAGGCCATCACCGGATCGCCGTCGGCCGACACCGTGGTCCAGCCGTAGAAGTCGCGGCCGAGCAACCGGTTCGCCGACCGGAACGTATCGATCGCCGCGGCCAGCGAGAACATGGAGAACTTGTCTACCAGCAGGAAAGCGAACTGCCGGCCGCCTTGAACGGGATCAGTCATGACCGGCCGTTCTGAGGGAACACTGGGGTTCGGCAAAGTTGCGGCTTTCTGGCGGGTCAGAAGGACGGCCGTTTCAATCCGGCCGCAAGGTAGGCCGAGGCTAACGTATTGGCCATCAGCATGGCAATGGTCATCGGGCCGACACCGCCGGGAACCGGCGTGATGGCGCCGGCGGCCTTGGCCGCCTCGGCGTAGGCGACATCGCCGACGAGGCGCGACTTGCCCTCGCCCTTCTCGGGTGCGGGAATACGGTTGATGCCGACATCGATGACGGTGGCGCCTGGCTTCACCCAGTCACCCCTGATCATCTCCGGCCGGCCGACGGCCGCGACAAGAATGTCGGCGGTGCGGGCAAGTGCCGGCAGGTCCTTGGTACGGCTGTGGGCGATGGTGACGGTGCAGTTGGCGGCGAGCAGAAGATTGGCCATCGGCTTGCCGACGATGTTGGAGCGACCGACGACGACGGCATTGAGGCCGGACAGATCCTTGCCGCGCACACGCTCGATCAAAAGCATCGAGCCGGCCGGTGTACAAGGCACGAAGGCAGTCTCGAGTTCACCGGTGCCGAGCTTGCCGACATTGATGAAATGGAAGCCGTCGACATCCTTTTCCGGCGCGATGGTCTGGATGATCTTGCCGGCGTCGATATGGGCAGGCAGCGGAAGCTGCACCAGGATGCCGTTGATGGCCGGATCGGCGTTGAGGTCGCCGATGATCTTCAGCAATGCCGGTTCGGAGGTTTCGGCCGCCAGCGTGTGCTGGACGGAATGAAAGCCGCATTCCTTGGCGGTGCGCGATTTGGAAGCAACATAGACCTGGCTGGCCGGATCCTCGCCGACGATGACCACGGCAAGACCGGGCTTGGCCTTGCCTTTGGCGACAAGTTCGGCCGTCAGGGTCTTGACCGTCCGCACCACGTCTTCGGCAACGCTCTTACCATCAATCACTTCAGCCATGGACCACCCTCAACACCAAAATGCCCAAGCGCGTCGCTTCCTGAAGCGATGCGCTTTCTGATCTTTCACAGCGTGGCATCTTCACGAAAATTCCAACACGCAATCCTGCCAAAGCGCCGTCCCATGCCGTTTACGCGAAACCGGCATGTTTTTGTACGACAGCGCGAAGAATTTTGTGGCTCAGAAGTAACGGCGACGCGTGCGGCTCTCGGTGAGTTCGCGGACCGCTTCGCGGAATTCGCGCAGGCTGGCGCGGATTTCCTCGATTGGTGCTTGCGGTTCGACGTCCCGCTCGGCCTGCCGCGCCTCCACAGATGGCTCGCGAGGCTGGGTCTCCTGCTGCGGCGAGGCGGGATGTTGCGGATAAAGCGCGGAAGCAGGCTGAGGCGGATACGGCAACTGCCTGGCATTGGGGGCCGACATGGACTGCGGATAGCCGGGCTGCTGTGTGTAGGCCAAAGGCTGCGCGTAGGGATAGAGTTGCGGGCCCGAATACGCTCGCGGCGGCACCATGTGCGGAGGCTGAGGCGGCTGCGCCATCTGCGGGGCATAGGGAACAGGATTGTCGGACTGGAAGGGCGGCGGCGGGTAGGCCGCCGCGACCTGCTGCCGAGGCGCAAAGGCCGGCGCCGACTGGGGATAGACGGGGTACGCCGGTTCCTGCGTTGGCTTCACGTTTTCAGCGGAGACCCACTCGGTATCGAAGGGCGCTTCCGGGGACGGCTTGCGGGACACGGCCTTGCGCAGCATCGACAGCAGCGTGCTGACCCTGCCGGGGCCTTCGTCCGGCGTGATCTCAGCCTGTTGGACAGGCGGTGCTGCTACGGGCGGTGGCGGCGCAGGCGGAGGTGCCGATGGTTGTGAAGCGGGAGCGGGTGCTTGCGGCGCCGGCGGGGGTGCTGCCCGATATGGCTTGTCCTCGTAGGGCGTCCGACGTTGGTCCGCACTGCGGTCGCGGCGCGAGCGCGAATTGGCGGTGTCACGCAGGCTCTCATAGGCGCCACGCATGGCGCCGAGGCCAATGCCGGAGGCAAAGCCCAGCAACAGGCCGGCAAGCGCCACCACGACCCGCGACGGCCCGTTCGCCTCGAGCGGCGCGAAGGCCTTCGAGATCACGTTGATGTTGGCGGTGTTGATGTCCTTCTGCTCGCCGGTCTCCTTGGCGCGCAGCAGGTACTGTTCGTAGACGGAACGCTTGGCGGTAGCCTCGCGCTCCAGTTCGCGCATCGACACCAGATCGCCGTTGACGTCGCCGCTGCGCACCTTGAGCTGGGCCAGGCGAGAGGCGAGATCCTGTTCGAGCTGGACCGCGCGCTTGAGGTCGACCTGCAGCGACGAGCCGATGCGACGCAACTCCGCGGCGATGCGGTCGCGTGCGCCGGCAAGCTGGGCATTGAGAGCCTGGAGTTCGGGGTGACGCGGGCCGAACCGGATGGCGGCGCGGTCAGCCTCCTGCTTGAGCGTCGCATATTGCGAACGCAGATCGCTCATCGTGTTGGAGTTGATCTCCTCCGGCAAGGTGCCGGTCAGAACCGAGTTGACGTCGACCGAACGCGCCGAAGCCGCCCGGGCATTCAGCTCCAGCGTGCGGGCGCGGGCAACCGAGAGCTGCTCGTTGAGTTTCAGCATCTCATCGTCGCTGATGAGGTGGCCCTGCGCATCGACAAGATCGTGCGAGGCCCTGAAATCCTCGACCTTGCGCTCGGCCGCCTCGACGCCCTTGCGCAGTTCATCCAGCCTGGCCGTCAGTTCGTCGGTGGCGCGGCCTGCGGTATCCGACTGGATCTGGCCGAAAGTCTGCAGGAAGACATCCGTCATCGTGTTGGCGATCAGAGCCGATTTCTCGCCATTCTGCGTGGTGGCGCTGACGGTGATGACGAAGGTCTTACCGCCGCGCTCCACCGAAAGGCTCTCGGCCAAATTGCCGACAGCAAGCGCACGGCGGCGGGCGTCGTCGACACCACCTGGCCCGTCATTGCGAGACAGGACGGAGCGGATGAGCGACATGACGCTGAGGCCGCCGCCTTGCCCATTGAATTCCGGGTCGTTGACGAGATTGAGCTTGTCGACAACCTTGTTGAGAACCGTGCCTGATGTCAGCACCCGGACCTGGTTTTCGACGATGGCCAGCGTTGCGTCGGAGGCAACGACCGACTGGGTGAGGTCGCGATCGGTGAGCTTCAGGTCGCGCGGATCGACGATCAGCTCGGTGGTCGCTTCGTATTTCTTCGGCGTCGACAGCGCGATGGATATGCCGAGCGCGGCACCCAATATCGTCGTCGTCACGATCAGCAGCTTCGACTTTCCGACACCACGGACGACCTGCATCGGATCGATCAGCGGCTTCCATTGCTGGCTGTCGGCGCCGTCGTCGTGGGATGCCGGGGCGTCGCTTGAACGATAAGGTTCGGATGCACGAGCGGGGCGATAGGCGGCTGCGGCTTCGGTAGACCGTGTCTGTGGCGTGGTCTGCGCACGGCTCACCGACGAGGCCGGCTCATAGCCAGCCTGATACCCGTCTGTTGCGGCCGGATCCGACAGCTTTGGGTTCGTCCGTGTTTCGCGCTGTGAACGGGCGAGACGATGGCGGGTGGCGGCATCCTCGCGCCATGACGGGTCTGCCCGGTCCCCGATCGAGACAAGGGACGCGTCGGGTTCGTCGCCGCGCACAGCCTGGCCAAGCGCCAGCAACGAGCGCTCGCGCTTCCAGTCTTCGCGGTTTTCCCTGTCGACCATCGTCTGGAACTTTACCCTTGGAGGCCTGCGAACGGCGATTGGCCGTTCGTTAAGCCACGCTAAACAGGCATGGAAAACAAAAGGTTAATTTTCCCGCGCCGAAGCTGCGGTTTCTCTCTTCGGTTGCACAACCTTAAGCCCCAGAACGGCGCGTTAAGTTTTCCGCCCTAGGCTCTGCTTGAGACATGACGCAGGCCAGTGACGTACCGCAAAGGAGGTCCCTCGCCCGGATCGGCAGCCCTCATGCAACCAACGATCAGTATGTGATCGTCACCACCACCGTATCCGTATAGACGCCGGCCGAAGGGGTCGTCTGCGGCGGCACGCGGCCATAGACGGTCAGGTTCTGGACTGCTCCGCTGCCGGTCCCCGGCACAGTGCTTCCTGGTGTCTCGGCGTCTCCCCAAGGCTGTGTTCGCGCAGCGTCCTTGTAAAGCCCATAGGTGACGCTTCGGCGCCTTTCGACATCTTGCGCGAGGTTGGCGGGGACCCTGTAGTGCCTCCATTCAAGGAGACAGTGTAGTTGGTGGCAGGCGTGCAGGTGACCGATACTTGTCCGGTCGAATCGACGTTTGCGCCGAGAATTCCGACAGCACCGAAATCGATGTTCTGAGTGGCGACCAGGCAGTTTGCCGCAACGGTGGCGGTCACGTTGAAACTTGGCCGCGAGATCGTGCCCGTTCCCGTGCCGCAGGAACTGGACGTGGTGTATCGATACCGGAATTCAACATTGCTGCCGGAGAAAGCCGACAGATAGCTTCCAGGAGGCGCGGTCGGTTGGCTGCCAAGGACCGCGCCATAGATGGGCGCAGATCCAGATCCGGTTCCGATTGCGTTCAACGTCAATGCAAATGCGGGCGCACGAGCCGGGAATGCCCAGGAATAGGTGCCCCAAACGACGCTGCGGGCCGAATCGGAATAAAGCTGATAATTGAGCACGTTCGATCCGCTGAGCATTTGGCGCGCGGCTGCCGTCGCACCGCCGCTGCCCGCGCCCAGATTTGGACAAATCAGGATGCGGGCCAACGGCGTGCCGCTGCAGGTGACGCTCATGGTCCCGGTTGAATTCGTTTGCGCGCCGGAAAGCGTATCGATGAAACCGAAACTCTGGTCCGACAGGCCAAAGCTGCAGCTTTGGGACCAGGCGGTGCCGGGCAGCAGCAACACGGCAGCGATGACGAAATTTCGCAAGCTAGGTAGTTTTACGAACACACTGCGTTCCTGATCACGACCTGCTGGCCGGTTGCTGGTTTGAAAGTGAATTCGGCGCGGCATGTGCTGCCGTCAGCCCGCTCGACGATGGCAATATTGTGAGGAGCCAGCCCACGAACGTAAGCCTGGCCGTCATAACCGATCACAAATTCCTCTGAAGCACCGTCCAGCTTGCCTTTCAGACCTGCCTCAAGTGCAGCACCGCTGCTGTCGACAAAGGTGACGAGTGCTGCTGCCGGTATTTGCGACACTCCGAATTTCACGACCACACCGCTACGGTCGGCGGGAACGACCGTTTCCTTGGTGGCCGGAACATCGGCATCGACCGGCAGGTTCTTCGGATCGATCGAAATGGTGCTGGCTTCGTAGGAATTGAGATCGGGGACAAGTATACGGCCACGACTGTCCGTTTCGCCGACAGGTCTGTTCTGACGCTCAACCTCCACGCCTGGCGTGCCCACGTCGACGACGGCAAAGGCGTCATCGATGCGGTTCGTCGCAAATACGCTGCCACCTGCCACTGCGATGGCGCCGTCCATCTGTGCCGTCGCGCGGACATCCTTGTCGTATTGTTGGACGCCTGCTTCGAAGCGCGCGAACGGAGCGCGGTAGCTGGCTGCCGCCGATCGATTGGGAACATCTCCCTCCGACGTCCGCGCGCGCCAGCCGATGCTGCCATTCTCGAGCCGCTCGGCCTTGGCGACGTCGGCGACGACGTTCATCCCATCAGGACCTTGTTCGACCCCGGTGGAGGCGGTGATGCCGTCATCGAAGGCGACCGAGATACCGGCGAACACACCAAAACTCTTGCGGTCGTCAAGATCCGTGAACGCGGTCGCGTAGAGCGTGCTCCGCTTGAACACTTGCTGGCTGTAGGAGAGGCCGACGATTTGGCTGCGTTGACCAGCGGCGTCCTTGAGATGGGTATAGGAAAGATTGAGGCTCGACAGATCGAGCGGCATCGGCACCGACAACGTTGCCTGATCGATCGCGCGCGGAACGCCGGGACTGAAGATCGGAAGACCATCCGGTCCCGAGAATTCTGGTTCGGCCGTCACCGAGGCGATGTCCTCGTAGTCGCCAAACGCCCTTTGAACCCTGCCATAGAGCGACCACCCACCGTAGCTAAGTTCTAGCGACACGTTCACCAGTGAGCCGGTGTTTCCGTCATGGTGGCTTCCGGCGACCGCGACCGAAGCGGCGCCATATGGTCCGAGCGGGACCGCGACACCCAAGCCGCCATTGAGAAGCTCTTGGCCGCCTTCGAAATGGCCTTCAAGGGTGAGCCAGTTTGTGAGCCCGTAGCGGGCGGTGGCGACGCCCATGACACGCCGGTCGTAGTCGTTGGATTCGACCCCGAAATTCCGCCTTGGCATTCCTGCCTCGGCCGAAAAATCGAGCAGGCCTTCTCGCAAGAGCATGCTGGATGCGTAGAACGGAAGCGTTGCCGTGGTTTCCCGTCCAAGACTGTCTCGCAGCACCACGCGTGCCTCTCCGGCGCCCGTGAACACCGGCAAATTAACGACCTGGAATGGCCCTGCCGCCACGTCGCCGGCGTAGGTGCGTACATTCTGGGTATAGACCTCCAGGGTCGAAGGCACGGCGGCGGTGCCTTCAAACGAGGGGAGCGGAAGGGTGACCAAATCCGAACGAAGAGAAAAGTTGCGCTGCGCCTGGATGCCGCCGAGATAGACAGGTCGGGTCCATGACAAGCCGCCGGAAACGAAATCGCCCGCTCTGTAGGTGACCAGGCGTTCGGGGTCCGAATAGCTCCAGGTGGTGTTCAGGCGGGTGAAGTCCTGGAATTCCCCTTCAGAGTAGCCGGCAATGAATGACTGGGCCAGCGTTCCGTATGGGCTGAAGGCGCGTGCATCGAAGGCGCCGGAAACGCCCTGGAACAACTCGACGTTGTTGTCGAACAGCGTGTTCGAGCTTGCAAAGAGGGAATAGTTGAGGACGGCGCCGTAGCCCGATTGCGGCTTCAGCCGATCCTGCTTTTCCGCCGGGCCGACATCGATCGTACGGGCGGCTCGAGCGTCATTCGTCGTGGTGACGTAGAGCCGCTGCGCCGTCTCATCAACATGGAAGGAGACGGCCGGCAAGCGATCGACCCTGACGAGACCGTCGGCATCGATCGCTTCTTCACTTGGTTTGAGGCCGACCTCTTGCAGTTCTGCCGGAGTGGCAGCGAGGCCGCCGTCGGGCAATTCCTTGAAGTTGCCGATCATCTTGGACGAAACGTCGTTGATGAACACTTCCAAATAGAGATCGCGCTCAGGGGGCCGAGCCGAATCGGAAATGTCCTTTGCCGGTTCGTCCGGTATCTCTTGCGCCCTCACCTGCGACCAAGAGCAAACTACAAGAACGGCTGCAACCGCGGCGCTAACGGCCCTGGACGGCAACTTTGGCATCGAATGGTCCAAAATCGCTCTGCGCTTTCAGCGTCACAGAGCTTCCGGACAGCGATTTGCCGCTGCCGATCGGCCATTGCATTGATGCCCCACCCAAAACGTAGCCGACGAGTCCGCTCCGGCTCCCCAGTTTCTTGCCTCCCTGATTCAAAGTGATGTTCGACAGTCTCAGTCGACTATCGCCATTGTTGCGCGCCTTAAGCATGAGCCCACCGCCAGCGCGGGAAAGGCTAAAGGATACGTTCGGCGTCGAAGCGTCGGGACTGCGGAAGAAGACCGGGATCGAATACCGCAGGACCAGGGTCACCGTCCCAGCCTGTCGGCGCGAAGGGTCCGGCAGCTCGTCGACGACAACGCGATAGCTTTCCTCGGTTCGAACCGGCGCCTTGCCGACCCGCAGGACCCGAACCACGTAGTCGGCGTCAGGGCCGAGTTTGGTCGATGGCGGGCTGGCCACCACGTCCGACGTCGGCTCCAGCCGTTCAACGCCCTCGACCTGCGTCCATCTGAAGACGCGGACTTGTACGTTGATCGGCCGCTTCGCGTCATTATGAAGGTTGAGAACCGCCGCACTGTCTGGTGCAATCAGTTCGAGACTGGTCGGAGCCACTCTTAGCGAGGCGGCTTGTGAAAATCCGGCACACAGCAGAACAAGGGCCACTGCGCCAATGCCTGAAAGCATGGTTCGCATGTCGTTCTCGCTTTGCTGTTGTCAGTAGGTAACGGTGATCGCGACGGTGTCGGTATAAACGCCGGCTGCCGGTGTGGCCTGCGGCGGCACCCGTCCGTAAACAGTCAGGTTCTGGACACTACCGTTGCCGGTTCCCGTGACTGTGTCTGTGCCGACAGTGATACCCCAGTTTTGTGTGCGGGCAGCGTCCCGGTAAAGCGCGTAACTGATTGTCGCCGCCGCTGGGCCGGTCATTTTGCGGGCTGTAACAGTTGCGCCAGCACCGCCACCGGCACTCAAGCCGACATTGTATGTTTGCCCGCTCGTGCATTGCACGCCTATCGTGCTGGTCAGATCGACATTTGCATCGATGACGCCCTTCGTGCCGAAATCCAGATCGCTGGCGGTCTGAACTTTGCATTCGGCCTGGATCGTGATGCGAACCGTCATGTTGCCGGTCGCGGTCGCCGCGAACGCCGGACCAGACAGCATGATCGCAGCAAGTGCCGCAATACTCGATGCGAGAGATCTCTTAAGCATGCACGGTTCCCTTCTTCAGAGTGCCCTTAACGCATGCCACTACGCCCCTTTCACCTGTCGCGGGTGCCCCCCACGTGATGACCAAGCGTTGGTCAAAGCATATCGGAAAGGTTGTTCAATACAACCACTTATTGAAACCCTGACTTTTTGACCTCCTTAGCGTTAGCAATACCTAAATTATTAATAGTGAACCTTTCAAAGCAGAAATTAGGAACTTGATTCCGCGCCGCTGAAGGGCGGGACAATGCATGGTCACTGGTACCCGCGCCCAAGGCTGAGAGATCGCGCTTTGGACCCTCGACCGGAAATACCGCCGGTCGAAACCGATTTTGCCGGATTAGCAGGCGCGGATAGAACGGCAAAAAGCCCGCCGCTTGCCACGCTGAGAAGCGGTTCTCTCTCTGCCAACCTCTATCTTCGACACAACCTTAAGCCCCAGAACGGCGCGTTAAGTTTTCCGCCCTAGGCTCTGCTTGAGCATGACGCAGGCCAGTGACATACCGCAAAGGCGGCCCCTCGCCCGGATCGGCAGCTTTTTGGCCGAACGACGGGGGCTGCTTCGCGATTATTTCTCGGCGGTCAGCGGTGCCGGCGGGCGACTGGTGTTTTCACTCGCCTATTTCATGGCACTGGCCAACACGCTGTCCATTTCCGAATTCGGCATGTTCGCCACCGCATCGGCGGCCGGTGTCATGCTGTCGCGCATCCTCGCCTTCGGGTTCATCTCGGCGCTCTATCGCACGGCCACCATCCGACCCAATCTGATCGGCACCTTCTCCGCCGGCTTCGTGCTGCTCGGCGTGCTGTCGTTGCCGCTGCTGGCCGCGGCCTCGTTCGGCGTCTATCTGCTTTTCTTCGCCGACACCGTGCCGCTGGCGGTGTTTGCGGCAATCGTCTTTGCCGAAGCGCTTTTGTGGCGGCCGGTGGAGGTGGCGCTGATCGTCAACAACGGTCTGGGCAAATTCGGCCGCGCCGCGCTGCTGGCCATCCTGACGACGGCGCTGCGAGCGCTTGGCGCGGTGCTGTTCATGCTCGGGGCGCAACACAGCGTCTGGATATGGTCGTGGTTTTATATCGGCGCCAATGCCGCCTCCCTGATACTAGCGTTCGGCTGGTTCTATCCGCGACAGCGGCTGCGACTGCGCATCGAGCTGTATTTGAGGCGATTGGCCGATTCCATCTATGTGGCGGGCGCCGAAGTGCTGTTCTACCTGCAGATGGAGTTCGACAAGCTGCTGGTTCTGGCGATCGGCGGCCCGCATCTGGCCGGTATCTACGCCATCATTATGCGGCTGGTCGACCTGACGGCCATTCCGATCCGAACCTTCTCGATGATGCTGGTGCAGCGCATGATGCGCGCGCCGGAACTTTTGTCACGGCTGGCGGTCAAGAGCGGCATCGAAGGCGGTGTGTTCGCGGTCTCGACGCTGGCGCTGCTGGCGCTTGGCATCGTGCTGCATTTCTTCCCCAATGCGCTTGGCAAGAATGTCGCCGAGGCCGCGCCGCTGGTGGTGCTGGCGATCTGCGTGCCGGGGTTGCGCAATCTGGTCGAATACCAGGCCGAGCTTTTGTTCGCGCGCGGCCAGACCTTGGTGCGGGCGCTCAATCTCGGCCTGCTTGCCGCACTGAAGGCGCTGTTGCTGACCTATGTGCTGACGACCGTCCTCGACACGCCGAACCTAGTGCTGTCGCTCAACGTCGTCTTCCTGCTTCTGTATCTCGCCTCGGCGCTGCTCACCTATTCGGCGATGCGCAAGCCGGCCAAACCCGTCTAATTCAAGCCAATCAGACGGCGGATGCGGCCGATATCGGTGCCGATAAAGGACTGCATGCCGATCGCCACCTGCTCCGGCGCCATGGCGGCAACGAAGCGGCGGAACTCGTCGTCCGAAAGCGCCTCGCCGGTCCAGTGCACCCGGCAGAATTCTTCCGAACCGTGGAAATGGCCGGCGCCCTCCAGCAGATCGTCGACGTAGCGGCCGTAGATCATGCATTCGGAGAATTTGCGCGCCGAGCCGACAACCTCGACCCAGTTGCGCCCATGGACCTTCTCGATCTCGCCGCACATGGCCAGCACGGTGTCGCGCCGCCAGGCGATCAGCGTCGAGATATAGTCGTGGGCCGATATCCGGGAGGCGTCGATGCCAAGCGCCGCCCCCGCGTTGCGCGACCAGATGCGGTGCTCTTCATGACCTTCGTGCGCCAGCACACCGTCACGGCGGAACAGCCGAACCTTGCCGCCGCGCCAGAAGGCATCGCAGTCGAAAGGTTTGAGGAAGGCGACGTCGGAATCGCAGAAGATCAGCACATCTTCGGATGCGTGCGCTGATATCGCGATGCGGCGCAGCTGCTGCACGTGCCAGCCGCGCAGCGGCTGGGTCTTCAGGCTGAGCCAGACGCGCCGGCGAAACAGGCTGAGCGGGTCGTCGAAGGCATGCAGCCAGCGCGGCAGCAATGCCCGCTCGTCGACGATGGTACGCCGGCTGGTCTCCATCTGGCGGAAAAGCGAGACATCGCGATGTTCGACCAGGATGTAGTGGTGCGCTGCGCCGGAAACGTGGCGATCGAGTGTCTCGCACAACAGGCGGCAGCGCTCGAAATCGGGCGCGTAGCTTGCCGTCACGATTGCCGCCGTCGGCATCCGCCGAAGCGGGCTTGGGTCGACAGTGGCACCGGGAACGAACCTGCTGTTCACTTGATGTCTCCCGCAGCTTCGGGTGCACGCGAGAATCTCTGCCTGACGACACGCAGCAGGAACAGGGGATTTCCGACCACATAGCGGCGCCACAGGCGGCCCGGTTCGACAGCCAACCGGAACAGCCATTCGAGCCGCAGCCGGCGCATCCACAAGGGCGCGCGGGGCACCGCGCCGCTCAGGAAATCGAGCAACGCGCCGACGGCGATCGGCAGCGTGCAGTGGCGTGCGTCGATGTGGCGTTCGATCCACAATTCCTGGCGTGGCACACCCATGGCGACGAGCAGCACGTCCGGCCGCAATTCTTCGATCCGATCGACGATTTCCGTCTGCTGGGCAGCCGAGAAATAGCCGTCATGGATGACCACGAACCGGTGCTGCACGGCCAGCGCCGCAAGCTTGATCGACGCCGCTTCGGCGTTGACGCGCGTTGCGCCGAGCAGCCCTACGGTCAGCGGCGCCGTCGAGGCCTGCAGGAAGGCTGGGACGAAATCGGTGCCGTTGAGATTGTCCGGAAATGGCGCCCCATAGAGAAGTCTCGCCGCCAGATCGACACCGATGCCGTCGGGCAGGATGAGGAAATCGTCGAGCGCCTCGGCAAAGACCGGATCGGTGTAGGCAATGTTGGCGTTGTGGGCGTTGAGGAAACTGACCTTGGTGAAACGCCGCTCGGCAATCAGGCGGTTCAGCAGGACGATGGCATCGTTCCAGCGGATCGCAACCACCGAGATGCCGAGGATCGTCTTCAGCGTGTCGAGCCCGAACGCGGCGCGGGCGGAATGCATGTTCATGCAAACGCCTCCTGCCTGACGGGCCCGAGCTTTTCGAGGCCGAGCCGGATAGCAGCGTCGAGCGCCTTGACCTGCGAACGCCGGAATGCGCTGCCGTCGACGTCGCGGATATCGGCCGCCGCGGCCTCGAGAGCCCTGGCGAAGGCGGCGGGATCGTCGGTGACGACGCAATTGGCCGGGCGATGGTCGATGCCGCGCAGCGAGCGGCTGGTGGCGACGGACGGCAGGCCGAGCTCGAAGGTTTCGATGGTCTTCAACTGGACGCCGCTGCCGGCGGTGCTGATCAACGGGATGACGGCGGCACTGCGCACGAACGCCTGCGCGTCAGGCACGCGGCCGACAAATTCGACACCGGGATGCTTCGACGTGACGCCTGAAGGCATGCTGCCGGCGACGCGGATGCGGAACCCGGCCCGCAGATGCGGTACGACCTTCTCCAGGAACCAGTCGAGGCCGATGCGGTTCGGCTGCCAGGTCCAGGTGCCGATCAGCGCCGCATCGCAATCGATGTGGCGCAACCCTTTTTGGGTCGGGGCCCCGGAGCCTATCACCAGAGGCAGCACCGCTGAGCGGTCGTCAGAGGCGACGCCGAGCGCGGCGCGGTCTTCCTCGGCCAGCGTGAAGACGAAGCGCGTCTGGCGACAGAGACGCTCTTCCACGGTCTTGAGCAACCTTGCCTCGCGGCGGAACAGCAGGCGCTGGAAGAGGCTGCCTGCGGCAGCGGCATTCTCCCGCGCCGAAAGATGCTCGACATTGTGAGCGACGAAGATCGAAGGCCGCTCAGTGAACAGCTTTTCAAAAGCGCCGGCGAACTGCACGGAATTCAAGACATAACCGTCGACCGGACCGGCCCTCTCAATGGCGGCGAGAACATCGCCGTCGGGCACGGTGCGCAACTTGACCGACGCGAAGGTGAGACCCGAAAGCAGCGCCTTGCCGACCCAGGCCAGCTTTTGCCGTGCGGAGGCATTGTCCGTACGCACGTCGATCGCACCCAGCACCACGGTGTTTTCGGGATCGGCCGCGGGTTTTCCGGGCCAGGTGAATCCAATGACGGTCACGCGCGCGCCAGCGCGCCGCAAGGCGGCGATGATCGCAGCATTGGCGATCTCGTAGCCCGAGGCGAGAGCGCCGTCGGGCACGATCGATGTGGCGAACAGCAGATGCATCTCACCTATCCTGTGGTGTAGCCGGTAGCAAAGTGCGGTGAACCCTTGATTAAGCCAGCACATTCGACGACCGAAAGCCGCTGCCTGGCGGGCTTCTCCGTGCAAGGTGATTAACGAAAGCTTATCACCGTGGGTGCTACCAGAGCCCAACTCACCATGTGGCTGGACACGGATGATCCCTTTGCCATCGGACGGTTCGGTATCGATCGCGGGACGCTCGCCCCGGCTTGACGCCGAGGCTATCGAAGCGGTCGTAACCTTGCCGACCTTCAAGCGGCCCGAGCAGGTGCTGGAAACGCTGGCGTCGCTGCGCGCGCAGCAAACCACCAGGCGTTTTGCCGTCATCGTCATGGAAAACGAAGCCGAGGCGCGGGCCGGCGCCAAGGCGGCGCTGCCGCTGTTCGAGCGCCGCGAGCTATCAGGTCTGATCATCATCGCGCATGAGCGCGGCAATTGCAGCGCCTACAATGCCGGCTGGCAGACGGCGATCCTGCAGTTCCCGAACTTCAGGCATCTGCTGGTCATCGACGATGATGAGATCGCCGATCCGCAATGGCTGGAACGGATGTGCGGGGCAGCCGAAAGGCTTGGCGCCGATATCGTCGGCGGTCCGCAAGTGCCCGTGTTTGCGGATCCCGCCCATGCGGGGTGGGCCGAGCATCCGGTGTTCGCGCCTCCCTACCGGGAGACGGGACGCGTGCCTGCGCTCTATTCCTCCGGCAACCTTCTGGTCGGACGCAACGTGCTGACCGCCATGGGGCCGCCCTTTCTCGACCTCAAATTCAATTTCATGGGCGGCGGCGATTCCGATTTCCTGAGCCGGGCGGTGCAACGCGGCTTCGTGCTCGGCTGGTGCGCCGAAGCGAAGGTGCAAGAAACCGTTCCGGCCCGGCGCATCGAAGCCGACTGGATCCGAGCGCGCAGCCTGCGCAACGGCGTGATCTCGACACTGGTCGAAAAGAAGAAACGCGCCGGCAGGCCACTCGCCGGCGCCAAGGTGTTGCTGAAGAGCCTGGCGCTGCTTGCCGCCTCGCCGTTTCGCGGCCTGATCCGCCTGGTGCGAACAGGATCGCCGGCGATCGCCATCTACCCCGTCCATGTGGCGCTGGGCCGCGTGCTGGCCGAATTCGGATATGCCAATGAGCAATACCGTCAGCCTGAGAAAAACTGAGCGCCCGCCCCTCAGCGCCGCGTTCACGCGCGAAGGCGTGGCGACCGCCATTGCCGCGTTGCTGTTCACCGTCATCATGGTGTCCTTCCGCCCATTCCAGCCGGCCGGCGCCGAACTGACCGGTGAAGGCGGCGACATCGTCAACCAGCTTGGCTTCAGCTCGCTCGGCGCCATGTCGATCTTCTCGCTGACGGCCTTTGCCGATCCGCGCGTGGTGCGCTCGCTGCTCAGCCCGTCCTGGATGCTGATGCTGGGCTTCTTTTTCCTGTCGGTGATCCTGTCGACCGATCCGCCCTCGGCGATGCGCGCCGCCTCCTTCACGCTGATCGGCATCCTGACGATGGCAACGATTCTGGTGCTGCCGCGCGACGCCGAAGCTTTTTCAAAAATCATCATCTTCACCGCCGTCGTGGTCATGGGCCTGTCCTATCTCGGCCTCATCGTCTTTCCGCACGAGGCGATGCACACCGCCGACTCACAGGAGCCCGAACATGCCGGCCTGTGGCGCGGCGTGTTTACCCACAAGAACATCGCCGGCCCGATCATGGCCTGTCTCAGCTTCGCGGGCCTGTATCTCTACCGGCGCGGGCAGCGGTACTGGGGCGCCGGGATCTTCTTCGCGGCGATGATCTTCATGCTGCATACGGGCTCCAAGACCACCGCCGGGCTGGTGCCGTTCTCGATCCTGATCGTCATGCTGCCGAGCCTGATGGGCATGCGGCTCGGCACACCGATCCTGTTTGCGCTGGCGATCATCGCCACGGCGGTCGGCACGCTGGGCATCGTCTTCCTGCCGCCCGTGAAACATCTGGCGGCGATCTATTTCCCCGACATGACCTATACCGGCCGCACGACGCTTTGGGAGTTCGCCGGCAGCATGCTGGCGAAGAAGCCATGGACCGGCTACGGCTATGAAAGCTTCTGGGGCACGCCGCTGCTGCTCAACCAGGATCAGCCCTTCGACCGGCCATGGGACATCAGAACCATCGTGCACGGCCATGACGGCTATCTCGACATCGCCGTGCTGATGGGCATTCCGGCACTTTGCGTGGCGGTCTACACCTTCCTCATCGCGCCATTGCGCGACTACATGCGCATTCCGTTGCGCAGGGAAAACATCTTTCTCGGCGACTTCTTCATGATGGCGGTGCTGTTCACAGCGCTGAACGCTTTCCTCGAAAGCTTCTTCTTCCATCGTGGCGACCCGGTCTGGCTGTTCTTCGTGCTCGGCGTGCTTGGCCTCAGGCAAGTCTCGCTGCGGCCGATGGCCGTGCGTGATCCCGATCGCGGTGCACGATCTTCCCGTTCCTCCTGACGGGGCTTCCCCACGGAACAGCCAGCGTCTATGTGAAGCCTTCCTTGGAGGACTTTCGATGACGATCAGGCTTGTTCTCGCCGGCTGCGGCAATATGGGTTACGCCATGCTCTCGGGCTGGCTGAAATCCGGCAAGCTTGCGCCGTCGGCGGTTTTCGTGGTCGAGCCCAATGCCGACCTGCGCAATCGCGCCGCAGCGTTGGGCTGCGCCACATCAGCCGATGCCGATGGCATTCCGGCCGATGCCGTGCCCGATCTCGTCGTCATCGCGGTGAAGCCGCAGGTGATCCGCGACGTCACCGCCGCCTACAAGCGCTTCGGCGACGGCCGCACCACCTTCGTCAGCATCGCCGCCGGCACGCCTGCCGCCACCTTCGAGGACATCCTGGGCAGCCGCGCGCCGATCGTGCGCTGCATGCCCAACACGCCAGCAGCAATCGGCAAGGGTATGATGGTGGTGTTTTCCAATAGGCTGGTTTCCGACGACACCAAGCGTTTCGTCGCCGACCTTTTGTCGGCGAGCGGCGAAGTGGCCACCATCGACGACGAGGGCCTGATGGACGCGGTGACCGCCGTGTCGGGATCGGGGCCGGCCTATATCTTCCATTTCATCGAGGCGCTGACCGTGGCGGCCGAGAAGGCCGGCCTGCCGACAGCGACCGCCAAGCTGCTCGCCATGCAGACCGTCTACGGCGCCGCCTCGCTCGCCGCCGAAAGCGGCGAGGAGCCGGGCGTGCTGCGCCAGCAGGTGACCAGCCCCAAGGGGACGACGGCAGCGGCACTGGAGGTGCTGATGGGCGAGGACCGGCTGACGCGCCTTCTCACAGAGGCGGTGGAGGCTGCGCGGCTGCGATCGATCGAGCTGGGGAAATAGAGCTCAGTTCGCCCCGTACAGCATCTCGTCCTGCAGCCGGCGCAAGGCGAACAGCCTCGTCGACTGGTCGGGAGCGGCGTTGTCGGCGGTCAGCAATTCGCCTTTCCTGACCGGTTTCAGCACCTTGCCGCCCTCGAGCAGGCCGACCGGCACGGCACGCTGGGCACGGGCTTCGCCGACGGTCATCGTCCAGGACCGGTAGCAGGTCTCGCCGATCGCATCGAAGGTCTCGCCGGTGGCAAGGTCCCGCTTGGCGACGGCGCACACTTCGGCTACCGGCCTTGGCAGCGGCACCATGTCGGGCTTGCCGAACAGTACGATGCGGGCTGCGGTCAGCGGCACTTCCAGCGAAGTCAGATGATACGGCCTGAACAGGCTGTAATAGGGGCCGTGGCCGATATGCAGATCGTCCATGCGCTCGATAGTGCGCGGATGCGTTGCCTCGACGATGACGAAGACGCCGGGCGCGACGCCCTTGCCGACCGTGTAGTCGACGACGCCTTTCTTTAGCAGCAGCCCGCCATCCTCGCGCGGGATGAGTACCTTGGCGAGGTCGTCGCGGTCGGCCTTCGGGCCGTGCATGCCGGGCACGTCGGGCACCAGCCCGGTGGCGTTGGCGATCGCGCACATCTCGACCATGGTCTTGGAGCCGTCGACGAACTCGACAAGCATGCGCGGGTTCATGTTGCGGCGGATCGCTTCCGCGCGATAGTCGTCCGGCACGGCATCATGGTTGAGCGGGTTGTTCTTGCCCTTGCCGGCCGAGACGATGGTTAGCCCAAGCGCGGACGCAAACTCGATCAGTTCCATGCAGCTCGACGGCTCGTCGCCCGCACCCACCGAATAGACGACGCCAAGCCGGTCGGCCTGCTGTTTGAGATAGCAGCCGATGGTCACGTCGGCCTCGACGTTCATCATCACCAGATGCTTGCCGTGTTCCATCGCCATCAGGTCGAAATCGGCGGCAACACCCGGCTTGCCGGTGGCGTCGATGACGACATCGATCAACGGGTTGGTGACCAGCATCTCGTTGGAGGTGATGGCGATCTTGCCGCTCTCGATGGCCCCGGTGACTTTCGACGCGCTGTCGGCTTCGACCGCCATGGCTTCATCGCCATAGGCGATACGGATGGCATCGCGCGCGGTGTGCGGGCGGCGTGTCGAAACGGCGCAGACCGAAATGCCCGGCATCAGCATGCCTTGCGTGACCAGATCAGTGCCCATCTCGCCCGAACCGATGACGCCGATGCGCACAGGGCGGCCCTCGGCGGCACGCCTGGCGAGATCGCGGGCAAGGCCGGTCAAGGCGACATTTGTCATGCAGGAATGTCCTATGGTTCTTGAGTTGGAGGCGGCAATAGCAGGGAAGCGCCCCCTTTTGCCAACGAAACCCTTGGCTGCGGCTTCACACCACTCTGACGTAGCTCGTCATTCCTGATTTCTGGTGCTCGATGATGTGGCAGTGCAGCAGCCAGTCGCCGGGATTGTCGGCAACGAAGCCGAGCTGAACCTTCTCGTTGGGCTGGATGAGATAGGTGTCGGAAATCAAAGGCTGAACCTGGCGCGTCGAGGACGACAGCACCTTGAAGCTCATGCCGTGCAGATGCATCGGATGGGATTGCGGCGTCAGGTTTTCCATGTCGATGACATAGCTTCCGCCGAGCTTCAATTCGGCCAGCGGTGCGGTCGGATCCGGTGTATCGCCCGGCCACGGCATCTTGTTGATTGCCCAGAAACTGTAGCCAAGCGAACCGCAGATGCCGTCGCTCGGGACGTTTTCCGCCGTCGCGCTCAGCGCCAGGGAAATATGCTTGGCGCTGGTGAGATCCACTTCCGCCACGGGATTGACCTCCAGGGGTGCAACATCGCTGATATCACGCTTGAGCGAGCTTCCGGTCGCGCGCAAGGTCGCCAGAATTTTAGGCTTGGTGCCCCTGACATCCCGCAGGCTTACGATCGCACCCTCGCCATCGGGCATGCGGATGGCCAGCTCCATGCGCTGTCCCGGTCCAAGCAGCAAGGCATCGGGTGAAAAACGCTGCGCCACCGGATTGCCGTCCAGTGCGATGACTGTCGCCTCGGCGCCGTCGACGCGAAAAGCATAGATGCGCGTGACGTCGGTGATCGCCACCCTGAGTCGTACCAGCCCGCCGGCCGGCGCATCATATTGCGGTTGATCGAGCCAGTTGGCGGTTCGCACGGTGCCGTAGGTACCGGTTCTTGCGGCATCGCGCGGCCGGAACTGGTCGATGAACTGGCCATCGTCACCGAGGCGCCAGTCGCGCAGATTGAGGACGATTTCGGCATCGAATTTCGGATCAGCCGGGTTCTCGACCACGATGACGCCTGTCAGGCCGTGGCCCATCTGCTCCAGCGTGTTGCAATGCGGGTGATACCAGAAGGTGCCGGCGTCTGGCGGCGTGAAGGCGTAATCGAAATGGTCGCCGGTATAGACGTAGGGCTGGACCAGGAACGGAACGCCGTCCATCCTGTTTGGAACGCGAATGCCGTGCCAGTGGATCGTCGTCGGATCGTCGATCGCGTTGACAAGACGGGCGGCGAAGGGCTCGCCTTTCTTCATTCTGAGCACGGGCGGCATTCCGGCGGTGCCGTAGGTCAGCACATCCCTGGTCTGGCCCACATCCATCAGCTTCGCCTGGATTTTTGCCGTCTGCAGAACCACCGGCTCAGGCCCGGCAGCGGCCCAGCCGCCAAGCCGACCCAGGGCCGGGAGCCCGATGCCGCCCGCGCCGGCAACCGCGGCTGTTTTCAAAAGCCTGCGGCGTGTGAGTAGGGTCATTGGCGCTCCAACTGCAAGGACGGCTGCCTCGGGTTTATCGCCGTCTTTGATCAGAGGCCAGCCATCGGCGCAGATGTCGATATTGGCATATCGTGTCTCGACGATGCCATGGCGATGTGGTTGCCGTGTGGCCTGGCTGACAACAGAACTTGCCGCCGCTATTCAGCCGCCTCGGCATAGTGTGCCGGCACATAGTTGAGGATGGGGCCGAGCCAGCGCTCGACCTCGGCCAACGGCATGGCTTTGCGGCGTGCATAGTCCTTGACCTGGTCACGCTCGACCTTGGCGACGCCGAAATAATAGCTTTCGGGATGCGACAGATAGATGCCGGACACCGAGGAGCCCGGCCACATGGCGTAGCTTTCGGTCAGGCTCACGCCCGCATTACCTTCGCCGTCGAGCAACCGGAACAAGGTCGCCTTCTCGGTGTGGTCCGGCTGCGCCGGATAACCGGGCGCCGGGCGTATGCCGCGATAGGGCTCGCCGATCAGTTCGTCTGGTGCCAGATTCTCATCTGGTGCATAGGCCCAGAACTCCTTGCGCACCTTCTCATGCATGCGCTCGGCGAAGGCCTCAGCGAAGCGGTCGGCCAGCGCCTTGACCATGATCGACGAATAATCGTCGTTAGCGCGCTCGAACCGTTCGGCGATCGCCACCTCCTCGATGCCGGCGGTGACGATGAAGCCGCCGATGTAGTCCGGCTTGCCGCTGTCCACCGGCGCGACGAAATCCGACAGCGCGACATTGGCCTTGCCGTCGCGCTTGGTCAGTTGCTGGCGCAGTGTGAAGAAGGTCGCCAGTTCCTGTGAGCGCTTGTCATCCGTGAACAGTCTGATGTCGTCGCCGACGGTGTTGGCCGGCCAGAAGCCGATGACGCCGCGTGGCGCAAACCATTTTTCGGCGATGATCTGCTTCAGCATCGCCTGCGCATCCTCGAACAGCTGGCGCGCGGCGGGTCCTTGCGCTTCGTCTTCGAGGATCCTGGGATAGCGCCCTTTCAGCTCCCAGGTCTGGAAGAACGGCGTCCAGTCGATGTAGCGCGCGAGTTCGGTCAGGTCCCAATTCTCGAACACCTTCACGCCTGTGAAGGACGGCTTCGGCGGCTCATATTCAGACCAATCGATCCGATGCGCATTGGCCCTCGCCTTGGCCAGCGGCAGCCGCTGCTTGTCGGCTTCGGAGCGGGCATGCGCGTCGGCGACTTTCTTGTATTCGGCGCACACCGTGTCGACATAGCCGCCCTTGGTCTCCTTCGACAGCAAGGACGAGACCACGCCGACCGCCCGGCTGGCGTCGGTGACGTAGACCGTCTGGCCCTTGGTATAGCGCGGGTGGATCTTCACCGCCGTGTGCACGCGGCTGGTCGTCGCGCCGCCGATCAACAGCGGGATGTCGAAGCCTTCCCGCTCCATCTCGGCGGCCATATGCGCCATCTCGTCGAGCGACGGCGTGATCAGGCCTGACAGGCCGATGATGTCGACTTGTCTCTCGCGCGCCGTCTGCAGGATCTTTGCCGCCGGCACCATGACGCCGAGATCGATGATCTCGTAGTTGTTGCAGGCGAGCACGACACCGACGATGTTCTTGCCGATGTCATGGACATCGCCCTTCACCGTCGCCATCAGGATCTTGCCCGCCGTCTGGCGCTCGCCATTGTCGATGCCGTTGGCGAGGTTGGCCAGCTTCTCGGCTTCCATGTGCGGCAGCAGTCCCGCGACGGCCTGTTTCATTACCCGCGCCGACTTCACCACTTGCGGCAGGAACATCTTTCCCGCGCCGAACAGGTCGCCGACGACGTTCATGCCGGCCATCAGCGGACCCTCGATGACATGCAGCGGACGCTCGGCGGCCAGCCGCGCTTCCTCGGTGTCGGCATCGATGAATTCGGTGATGCCGTTGACCAGCGCGTGGCTGATCCGCTGTTCGACCGGCAATTCGCGCCAGGCGAGATCGCGCTCCTTGGCCTCCTGGCCCGCCGTGCCCTTGAAGCGTTCGGCGATCTCCAGCATGCGTTCGGTGGCGGTGCCGCCAGCCTTGGGCACGCGGTTAAGGACGACATCCTCGCAGGCCTCGCGCAGCGCCGGTTCGATCGTGTCGTAGACGGCGAGCTGACCGGCATTGACGATGCCCATGTCCATGCCGCGCTGGATGGCGTGGTAGAGGAACACGGCATGCATGGCCTCGCGCACCGGCTCGTTGCCGCGGAACGAGAACGACAGGTTCGACACGCCGCCGGAAATGTGGACATGCGGCAGAGTCCCGGTGATCTCGCCCGTCGCCTCAATGAAGTCGACGCCGTAATTGTCGTGCTCCTCTATGCCGGTGGCGATGGCGAAGACATTGGGATCGAAGACGATATCCTCGGGCGGGAAGCCGGCCTGTTCGGTCAAAAGCCTGTAGGCGCGGGTGCATATCTCGACCTTGCGCGCTTTGGTGTCGGCCTGGCCGTCTTCGTCGAAGGCCATGACCACCACGGCGGCGCCATAGGCGCGCACGAGCCTTGCATGATGCAGGAAAGCCGCCTCGCCTTCCTTCATCGAGATTGAGTTGACCAGCGGCTTGCCCTGCACGCATTTCAGGCCGGCTTCGATGATCTCCCATTTGGAACTGTCGACCATGACCGGAACGCGGGCGATGTCCGGCTCGGCGGCGATCAGGTTGAGATACTCCACCATCGCCTTCTTCGAATCGATCAGTCCCTCGTCCATGTTGATGTCGATGATCTGCGCGCCATTGGCGACCTGGTCGCGCGCCACGTCGAGCGCGGCGACATAGTCGCCCGCCGTGATCAGCTTCCTGAACTTGGCCGACCCGGTGACATTGGTGCGCTCTCCGACATTGACGAAGGGAATTTCGTCGGTGAGCGTGAATGGCTCCAGTCCGGAAAGGCGCATCTTGCGCTCGATGTCGGGAATGGGGCGCGGCGGATATTTCCGCACCGCCTCTGCGATGGCGCGGATGTGCTCAGGCGTCGAACCGCAACAGCCGCCGACGACATTGACCAGCCCCTCGCGGGCAAAATCCTCGATCTGCGCGGCCATGAATTCCGGGCTCTCGTCATAACGGCCAAATTCGTTGGGCAGGCCGGCATTCGGATAGGCGCAGACAAAAGTGTTGGCGACGCCTGATATCTCGGCCAGATGCTCGCGCATGGCATTGGCGCCGAGCGCGCAGTTGAGGCCGATGGTGAAGGGGCTCGCATGGCGCACCGAATGCCAGAAGGCGGTCGGCGTCTGGCCCGACAGCGTGCGGCCGGAGAGATCGGTGATGGTGCCGGAAATCATCACCGGCAGGCGCACACCCTTCTCATTGAAGATCTCTTCTGCTGCGAAGATTGCCGCCTTGGCGTTCAGCGTGTCGAAGATCGTCTCGATCAGGATGATGTCTGCGCCGCCATCGATCAGGCCGCGCAACTGCTCGCCATAGGCGAGGCGCAGATCGTCGAAGGTCACGGCGCGATAGCCGGGATTGTTGACGTCAGGCGACATCGAGGCGGTGCGGTTGGTCGGCCCGAGCGCGCCGGCCACGAAACGGCGCTTGCCATCCTGCTGCTCGGCACGAACAGCGGCGCGGCGCACCAGCCGCGCGCCATCGCGATTCAGCGCGTAGACGGCATCCTCCATGCCGTAATCTGCCTGTGCAATCGAAGTCGAGGAGAAGGTGTTGGTCTCCAGGATATCCGCGCCTGCGATGGCATATTGATAGTGGATTTCCTCGATCGCCTGCGGCTGCGTCAAGATCAGAAGATCATTGTTGCCTTGCTGGTGGCAGGCGCAGCCGGCGAAGGCTTCGCCGCGAAACTGGTCCTCATCGAAACCCAGGCCCTGGATCTGCGTGCCCATGGCGCCGTCGAGGATGAGGATGCGCTCCCGCGCCGCTGCCGTCAGCGCCGCAAGCACTTCCGACCCGTCGGGCTTTGCCGCGACGGGGCCGAACAATGCGTCCAGCGATGCAGAATTCTGCGACATTTTTTATCCCTTTGGCGACAAGCCTTTTCATGTCACATAAGGATATCTTTATGTCAATATACGGCAAGCGTTCGTCATTGTCACGCGCTGTTGCGATCGCTGACTTCCCAGCGCAATCCTTCCGTCAGCGCAGGGCGGCTGGACGAGGAGAAGGTCGGACAAGCATTCCGTTCGGGCAATGGATTGGTTTGGCACGACCATGGCATCTGCCTGTTCCGCGGCACGAACGACCTTGGCTTCACGGCCCCTGCTTCGGGCCGGTCGTTGCGAAGCAGAAGTGACGACGCACTGCACGCTGATAGATCTGGGAGCGACGGTTGAGGGTCACAACCTCAATCCGAAGCCCGCTCAAAGCCTCATTGGTGAACTGGTTCCCGCCGAACACGGATCGTGACGAAACAACTAACATTCGAACTTTTTCGCCAGTTGATGCATCTTCAGTCCATGGGCTACGAAACTTCCATCGTGCCGAATGATGCCGAACTGGTCCTTGCCGCTCGGGGCGGTGATTGTGGTTGCCTCGGCCTGTTGCTGGAACGTCATCGCGCGCGGCTCTATGCGACAGCGCTGAACATGCTCGGCTATGGATCGGACGCCGAAGATGCAGTGCATGAAACTTTCCTGATCGCGCTGAGGCGCATCGGTGAGCTCAAGGATCCGCAAGCCGTCGGTGGCTGGCTCCGCGCTGTGCTGTACCGATGCTGCCTGCAACAATTGCGTCGAAGACGACGCGAGATCTTGACCGCCGACATTCCCGACCGCCCAGACGAACGCGCTGGCATTGAGGAGCGGCTGGAGAAAATCGCGCTTCGCGAATGGGTTTGGGATGCCCTCCGCAAGCTTCCCGAGCCGCTGCAGGCCACCGCAATTTTGCGCTATTTTGGAAGCTATCAGTCTTACCAGGAACTGGCCGCCATTCTGGATGTGCCGATTGGGACGGTTCGCAGTCGTTTGTCAGAAGCCAAACGCAGGCTGGCGGAGATGCTGCTCGAAACGGCAGGCCTTGCCGACGCAGGGGCTCGCTCACAGTCTTGCGAACGCCAGCGATTTTACTCCGAAATCTTCAATGGACTCAACCGGCACGGCGAGCGCGACCGTTTCCTCGGGCACTTTGCGGAAGACCTTCACCTGGTCCGTGGAGCGAGCGAACCGGTGTTGGGGCGTTCATTCCTTGCCGAGGAAGTCGACTCCGATACGGAAGCCGGCGTCCGCCTCGAGCCCCAGCGCATTCTCAGCGGCAGCCATGTCACGGTCATCGAAGGGCGATTCATCAATCCGCCCGAAGACCCGTTCCACTGCCCGCCGGGTGTCGTCCTGGTGATCTTTCAACGAGACAGCAAGGCCCGACGCTTGCATCTTCATCTTTCGCCGCGTCCGCCCAGAATCGAGGATGATTGATCGAACTTTTTCTCTCGTCCGTGACTCCTTGGAGCACGGGACCATCACAGAGCGCCGCCTCGAATGGTCCCACAGAGGAGAGAGATCATGTCCGCCTTCGCAGTTTCCCATGTTGTTTCCAACGCACGCCACGGCAAGCTCGGACCCCGCCGGTCGCGCCGCTTCCTTCAAATGGCGTTCGCATCGACTGTCGTCTGCGCCACATTTTTGTCACCGGGCTTAGGCTGGGCCGGCCAGGCTGAGGTCGACGCCACCTATAAGGACGTCGAGCGGACGCTCGGCTCGGTGCCAAGCTTTGTCCATCAGGTTTCAAAAGCGGTGCTGCCAGGCGCCTGGGCCGAGGTGAAGGCTCTGCAGTTCTCGAGCGACACCGCCTTGCCGCCGAAGGTCAAGGCTTTGATCTCGCTCGCCGTCTCCGCTCAAATTCCCTGCCAGTATTGCATCTGGGAAGACACCGAGAGCGCAAAACAGGCGGGCGCAACGGAGGACGAGATCGAAGAGGCCGTCGCCATCGCCGCTCTGTCACGCCACTGGAGCACCATCTTCTACGGCATGCAGGTCGATTTCGAAACCTTCAAGAAAGATCTCGGCGGCGATGCCCAAGCGGCCGCGCCTGCCAAGTAGGGCGAGCCTTATCGGCACATTGTCGGATCAAGGCCGGACCGCGACAGCCGTCGTCGGCAACCGAGGAAGTGAGTGGAATTGTAACTTCATAGGGAGGTAAAAATGCCAATAGTTTTCGGAGAATCCGTCAGCACGGTCAAAGATATCGTGTCCGTGCTGAAGAAACACGGTGACGCGGTGCGTGGCACCTACCGTGCCCGCTACCGCTTCGACCCGCAATCAAGCGATCCTTACACAACACCGCTGCTGGAGCGACCCGCGAGTCTTAAGGACAATTCGCCGGCCGCAGTCTTTCCCTGGGAGCAGATCTTTGCCGCGGCGGCGGTGTGTGCCGGCTCGGACTATCCGATGCTGGCGGCGCATGCGGGGGTCGATCTGCGTTCAGTCGATTTTGTCGCGGAAGGCGTATTCGACCCGCGTGGCGAGTTCGACGGACTTGATGGGCTCACGGCGCCCAGGGACGCCCGGCATTGCTATGTGTCCCTGCACCTGCGCGCGACCGTGTGTTCTTCGGCGCCGCGCGCCGACCTGGAGAAAATTCATGACCGCGCGATCTCGCACAATATGGTGCTTGGGGCCCTCAGAGGAATTCCCATGACCAGCGAATTGGTGATTCAGCAGGCGTGATCCCGTCGCAGAACTCGCCCGGTCTGATGGGTCGCACAGACTTTTGTCCCAAAGATTCCTGACCTGTGGGGCAGTTCGGCTGTCGCACTGTTCTCCATTCAGTGCATGTTCCCACGACGACACTGCCCACTGCCGGGAGGTGTCAGGCATTTTAGCGCAGGCTAACGGAACAAGTTGCCGCTTCTAAAGTTTTGAAATTGGAAGCATGGCAAGACTGTGGAATGTTAAGATGTTAGCCTCCGACCTAACGAAAGTTATCGAGCAGGATCATCTGGCTCTGGATGCCTTCGTAAAGGGCGATCCTGAGCCCTTGAAAGGCCTCTACTCGCGACAGGACGACGTCATAATTGCCAATCCCTTTGGCCCGCCGGCGAAGGGATGGAGAAAGGCCGCTGAGACCATGGAACGGGCCGCCACCAATTACCGGCACGGCAAGGCCATCGGCTTTGAGCGCATCTCGGAGTATGCGACGGCCGACTTGGGATACATCATCGAGGTCGAGCGGTTCCAATCCAAGGTCGGTGGGGGCGACAAACTGGTGCCGATTGCGCTTCGAGTCACCACCATATTCCGCCGGGAGGAAGGCGCGTGGAGGATCGTCCTTCGTCATGCCGATCCGATAACCTCGGTACGCTCACCGACGTCCATTGTCGGGGAGTAGGAGGACCAGTGTTTGCTGGCCGCCGCCGGCAAAAGAAAGTCGGGCCTAATCTACACGCCCGACACCAGCCCGAACGCCTATCCCTCAAATCGGAGGGCGCGCGTTGCCAAAGATAATAGACGCCGATCTTCGGATGTGGCCAAGGTCCAAGCATTCTCAAGCTTATGTGTACCACCCCTGTGTACCAGACAGGCGGCAAAAAGACCAATAAAGTCAGATAGTTGTTTCCAAACAACGGCTTGGAATGGTGCTGCGAGAGAGGATTGAACTCTCGACCTCTCCCTTACCAAGGGAGTGCTCTACCACTGAGCTACCGCAGCCGCTGATGGCGGGGCTTCTGCCATATCGAACCGGCAAGCGCAAGGCCAAGTGCAACGCTTCTGTGAAAGGCTTTGCCGGATAGCTTTTATTGACATGGCGGCGCCATAATGTTGGCTATCCCTGAATGACGGGTTGGCTGGTCGCCGGCCAGGACGGGACGATGAACGACAAGACAATCCCAGCGAAAAAGGGCGGCATCAACCGCAAGGACCGGCTCGCCGAGCAATTGCGGGCGAATCTGCAGAAGCGCAAGGCGCAGTCGCGCTCGCGCCGCACCGGGGATGCGGATCAGCGGCCGGATGGGCTCGGCGCGGCAAGGGAAATACAAAAAGATTAACTCAAATGGGCCACTCTTGGACCGGAGTGGGCGAAAATCCCATTTCTTGAACCGGCCTAATTCTTGAACCAAGCCGGCCAATGGTCTAGACGGGCCGCTACTCAAACGATTGAACCGGCCTTTTTGGCCGAGAGGGACGTTCTTCCATGGATCGCATCAGAATTGTCGGGGGCAACAAGCTCTCCGGAAGCATTCCGATCTCGGGCGCGAAAAACGCGGCGCTGCCCCTGATGATCGCCTCGCTTTTGACCGACGACACGCTGACGCTGGAAAACGTGCCGCATCTGGCCGATGTCGAGCAGTTGATCCGCATTCTCGGCAATCACGGCGTCGACTATTCGGTCAATGGCCGCCGCGAAAAGCAGAATGAGGGCTATTCGCGCACCATCAATTTCTCCGCCCGCAACATCGTCGACACGACGGCCCCCTACGAGCTGGTGTCGAAGATGCGGGCGTCGTTCTGGGTGATCGGCCCGCTGCTGGCCCGCATGGGCGAGGCCAAGGTGTCGCTGCCGGGCGGTTGCGCCATCGGCACGCGCCCGGTCGATCTGTTCCTCGAAGGCCTGCAGGCGCTGGGCGCCGATATCGACGTCGACACCGGTTATGTCATCGCCAAGACCCGGAATGGCAGGTTGGTCGGCAACCGCTACGTGTTCCCGAAGGTCTCGGTCGGCGCCACCCATGTGCTGATGATGGCGGCCGCCCTGGCCAAGGGTGAAACGGTTCTCGAAAATGCCGCTTGCGAGCCTGAGATCGTGAACCTCGCCGAGTGCCTCAATGCCATGGGCGCGAAGATCTACGGCGCCGGCACGCCTGTTATCACCATTGACGGCGTCGAATCGCTGTCGGGTGCGCGCGTGCGTGTCATTCCCGATCGCATCGAGACCGGCACCTATGCCATGGCCGTCGCTATGACTGGCGGCGACGTCGTGCTCGAAGGCGCGCGGCCGGAGCTGCTGCAGACCGCGCTCGACGTTATTGCCCAGACCGGCACCGAGATCACGCCGACCAATTCCGGCATTCGCGTCAGGCGCAACGGCGCCGGCATTTCGCCGGTCGACGTGACGACGGCACCGTTCCCGGCCTTCCCGACCGATTTGCAGGCGCAGTTCATGGGCCTGATGACTATGGCCAAGGGCAAGTCGCGCATCACCGAGACGATCTTCGAAAACCGCTTCATGCATGTGCAGGAACTGGCCCGGCTCGGCGCCCACATCACGCTTTCGGGCCAGACGGCGATCGTCGATGGCGTGCCGAAGCTGAAGGGCGCGCCGGTGATGGCGACCGATCTTCGCGCCTCGGTGTCGCTGGTCATTGCCGGCCTGGCAGCCGAAGGCGAGACGACGGTCAACCGTGTCTACCATCTCGACCGCGGCTTCGAGCGACTGGAGGAAAAGCTGTCCAACTGCGGCGCGGTGATCGAGCGGATTTCCGCATAGGCCAATCGCAAGGCCTTGCGGTGCGGTTGCGCGGACGGGAAAGACCGCCTAACAGAAGGTTCAGTTATCAACCTTCAGGTGCGAAATCCGCATGACTGCCCTTAAGCTTATCGCGCTCGACGATCAGGATCTGAGCATCGTTTCGGCCCATGTCCAGGACGCCGTGATGAAGGTCAGCGACCTCGAATTCCTGCCTGCGGCCAAGCGTTTCCTTCTGACCATGAACCGTTTCGTCTGGGAGGCCAAATCCGGCCTGTTTCGCCAGCACAATGAGCGGCGGCAGGCCGTGCTGCATTTCGACCGCGTGCTCGGCGCCAAGACCAGCGGCATCGCCCGCGACAAGCCGGCTGAGGTCCTATCCCTGCTGGCGATCAGCTTCATCGAGATCAGCAAGCCTGCCGGTATCGTCGAGCTGATCTTTGCGGGCGGCGGCACGATCATGCTCGATGTCGAGTGCATCGAGGCCCGCCTTGCCGACGTCGGCGGCGCGTGGGAAGCCACCTCGCGCCCCATCCACAAGGCCTGAACCTCCAATGGCCATCACGCTTCGTCAGTCCGACGCCGATTTCGAGCAGCGTTTCGCCGCCTTCCTCCTGACCAAGCGGGAAGTGTCCGCCGATGTCGACGCCGCGGTGCGCGACATCATCGCGCGCGTGCGCGCCGAAGGCGACGCGGCGCTGATCCACTATTCACAGAAATTCGATCGCGCCGATCTGGCTGGATTAGGCATCGCCGTCTCGAAGGACGACATCGCTCAAGCTTACAAGGCCGCCGACCCAAAAACGATCGAGGCACTGGAATTCGCGCGCGACCGCATCCGCTCGCACCATGAGCGGCAGCGGCCGAAGGATGATCGCTATACGGATGCCGCCGGCGTCGAGCTCGGCTGGCGCTGGACGGCGGTCGAGGCGGTCGGGCTCTATGTGCCGGGAGGCACCGCGAGCTATCCAAGCTCGGTGCTGATGAACGCCGTACCGGCCAGGGTGGCCGGCGTCGAGCGCATCGTCATGGTCGTGCCGGCGCCCGGCGGCATCATCAATCCGCTG
This sequence comes from Mesorhizobium sp. M0621, assembly GCF_040320745.1. Lineage (NCBI taxonomy): Bacteria > Pseudomonadati > Pseudomonadota > Alphaproteobacteria > Hyphomicrobiales > Phyllobacteriaceae > Mesorhizobium > Mesorhizobium sp. M0621. The sequence goes on from NZ_JAMYQF010000002.1 coordinate 146,490, forward strand.
GTGCTGGTGGCGGCCGACATTGCCGGCGTGTCGGAAATCTACCGTGTCGGCGGCGCGCAGGCGATCGCAGCCCTCGCCTATGGAACCGAAACGATCCGGCCGGTCGCTAAGATCGTCGGCCCCGGCAATGCCTATGTCGCCGCAGCCAAGCGCCAGGTCTTCGGCACCGTCGGCATCGACATGATCGCCGGCCCGTCGGAAGTGCTTGTCGTGGCCGACGGCAGCAACGATCCGGACTGGATCGCCGCCGATCTGCTGGCCCAGGCCGAGCACGACACATCGGCGCAGTCGATCCTGGTCACCGACGATCCAGCTTTCGGCATCGCCGTCGAACAGGCGGTCGAGCGCCAGTTGCAGAGCCTGCCGAGAGCCGAGACCGCGTCCGCGAGCTGGCGCGATTTCGGCGCGGTGATCCTGGTTCGGTCGATCGACGCCGCGCTGTCGCTGGTCGACCGCATCGCCGCCGAACATGTCGAACTCGCCATCGACGATGCCGAGGGTTTCCTGGCGCGGATGCGCAATGCCGGTGCCGTCTTTCTCGGCCGCCACACGCCGGAAGCCATCGGCGACTATGTCGGTGGTTCCAACCATGTGCTGCCGACGGCACGCTCGGCGCGCTTCTCGTCGGGCCTTTCCGTGCTCGATTTCGTCAAGCGCACGTCGATCCTCAAGCTTGGGCCGGAGCAGTTGCGGATTTTGGCGCCGGCGGCGATTGCGCTGGCCAAGGCGGAAGGCCTTGACGCGCATGGCCGCTCCGTCGCCATACGGCTGAACATGTAGGCCGCGATGTCTGGCTCCGATCAAACCCGCGCCAGGCTGATCGATGTCGAACTCGATGAATCGATCGGCCGTTCGACACCCGATGTCGAGCATGAACGCGCGGTGGCGATCTTCGACCTGATCGAGGAAAACAGTTTTCAACCCGTCAATGACAGCGGCGCCGGCCCCTATCGGCTGAAACTGTCGCTGGCCGAGCAGCGCCTGGTATTTGCCGTGGCGCGCGAGGATGGTGATGCCGTCGTCACCCATATCCTGTCGCTGACGCCGCTCAGGCGCATCGTCAAGGACTATTACATGATCTGCGAAAGCTATTATGACGCCATCCGATCCTCGACGCCAAGCCACATCGAGGCGATCGACATGGGCCGCCGCGGCCTGCACAATGAAGGCTCGCAGACGCTGATGGACCGGCTTTCCGGCAAGATCGACATCGATTTCGACACGGCGCGCCGGCTGTTCACGCTGGTCTGCGTGCTGCACTGGCGGGGCTAGCCCTGGCTACGCTGCCCCGATCCATCCTGTTCCTGTGCGGCATGAACGTCGTGCGCTCGCCGATGGCCGAGCAGCTGGCGCGGCGGATGCTGCCCACCACCATCTTCGTCGCCTCGGCCGGCGTTCGCGCCGGCGAGCGCGATCCGTTCGTCGATGCGGTACTGGCCGAGGAGGGTCTCACACTGGGTGAGCGTCACCCAAGGACGATGGACGATCTCGAGGACGACTATTTCGACCTCATCGTCACGCTGGCTCCGGAAGCGCACCACGCGGCGCTTGAACTCACCCGCTCGCTCGCCGTCGAAGTCGAATACTGGCCGATGCCGGATCCCACCGATGCCGGCGGCACGCGCGAGCAGATCATGGCGGCCTACAGGGACGTACGCGAGCGGCTGAAGTTGCGCATAGGTCGACGTTTTTTGCATCCAGAAGCAAAAAACGCGACGGATTAAGCGTGTTCACAAGCGAACGATTATCATATAGGTTCCGCCGAAATTCCGGCTAGAGTCGGATGATTTCAGGTCTGTTCGACCTGAAATCTGAATCCGCCTCTAAACCAAGAAGTAGAGCATGATGTCGTCCGAAAACCGCTCCACACTTTTCGGCATCATGCTCTAAGCGCCGGAACTGCCATCCAAGCAAAGGTATCGAATGCCGAAGGAAGAAGTCCTCGAGTTTCCGGGTGTCGTGACGGAATTGTTGCCCAATGCGATGTTCCGGGTAAAACTCGAAAACGAACATGAGATCATTGCCCATACGGCCGGCCGCATGCGCAAGAACCGCATCCGCGTGCTGACCGGCGACAAGGTTCTGGTCGAGATGACGCCATACGACTTGACCAAGGGCCGCATCACCTATCGTTTCAAGTAAGCAAAGCCCGACTGGTCCGCGATGAGCATTTTGCAGAAGCTGGTGCTTGCCTCGGGTTCGCCGCGCCGGATCGAGCTCTTGCAGCAGGCCGGCATCGAGCCGGACCGCGTGCTGCCGGCCGATGTCGACGAAACGCCGCTGCGTGCCGAGCATCCGCGCTCGCTGGCCAAGCGGCTGTCGAAGGAAAAGGCCGAGAAGGCGTTCGCGTCGCTGAAAACCGAAGCCGACTACGCGCCGGGCTTCGTGCTGGCCGCGGATACGGTCGTCGCCGTCGGGCGGCGCATCCTGCCCAAGGCAGAAACCCTCGACGACGCTGCCAACTGCCTCGGGCTGTTGTCGGGCCGTTCGCACCGGGTCTATTCCGGCATCTGCCTGATCACCCCAGGTGGCAAGCTGCGTCAGCGGCTGGTCGAGACGCGGGTGCGCTTCAAGCGGCTGCCGCGCGAAGAGATCGACGCCTATGTCGCGTCGGGCGAATGGCGCGGCAAGGCCGGCGGCTACGCCGTCCAGGGTCTCGCCGGGGCGTTTGTCGTCAAGCTGGTCGGTTCCTACACCAACGTCGTCGGGCTGCCGCTCTATGAGACGGTGGCGCTGTTGAGCGGCGAAGGCTTCAAAGTGCATGGCGGATGGCTGGCGGGAACCCGGCTATGAGCATGGACGACAAGGTCACGCAACTGCGGCCAAAGCGCCCCTGCCCCGAATGCGGCAAGCCCTCGGCGCGCGACACCTTTCCGTTCTGCTCGACGCGCTGCAAGGACATCGACCTCAACCGCTGGCTGAAGGGCGCCTATGTCATCAAGGCCCGCGACGACGAGGAAGAGACGGACCCCGTCGATCCGAAATAGGTCCTCAGGCTGCCTCGTTCTTGCGCCTCACGCGCGCCCAGGCCGGCAGCCAATCGCCATGAGCCGCGAGAAGATCGTCGACCAGTGACCAGATCTGGTCGAGATCGAGTTCGGCCGCGGTGTGCGGATCCATCATCGCGGCATGATAGATGTGTTCGCGGTTCTCCGTCATCAGCGCCCGCACGGTCAGTTCCTGCACGTTGATGTTGGTGCGGATCAGCGCGGTCAATTGCGGCGGCAGCTCGCCGATATAAGTCGGCTGGATGCCGGAGGCATCGACTAGGCACGGCACTTCGGCGGCACAATCCCTGGGCAGCGAGGTGATGCAGCCATTGTTGCGGACATTGCCGTAGATCACCGAAGGTTCGCCGGTCCAGACCGAATTCATGATCGAGGAGGCATATTCCCGGGACTGCTCGACCTCGATGCGGTCGGCCGAGCGGTAGGCTTCCGCCTGCCCCTTCCAGCGCTCGATCTGTTCGATGCAGCGCTTGGGATACTCATCCAGCGGGATGCCGTACTTCTCGATCAGGTCCGGGCGTCCGTTCTTGATGAAATAGGGCGTGTATTCGGCGAAATGCTCCGAACTCTCGGTGACGAAATAGCCGAGCCTGGTCAGCATCTCGTAGCGCACCTTGTTGGGGCAGCGCGGGTTCCAGCCGGGCTTCGGCGCGCGGCCTTCGCGATAGGCGCGCACGAGATCGGGATAGAGATTGCGGTAGGAACCGTCCGGCTGGAGATGCTCGAAGCTGAGATAGAACGCCATGTGGTTGATGCCGGCCGAGCGATAGCGGATCTCTTCGTAGGGAAGGTCGAGATCGTGCGCCAGCTCCATTGCCGTGCCCTGCACCGAATGGCAGAGGCCGACCTGCCTGATGTCAGGGTATTTCTCCGCTATCGCCCAGGTGTTGATCGCCATCGGGTTGACGTATTGCAGCATGATCGCCCGCGGGCAGACGGCGAGCATGTCCTCGCAGACCTTCCACAGATGCGGCACGGTCCTGAGGCCACGCATGATGCCACCGACGCCGAGCGTGTCGGCGATCGTCTGGCGCAGGCCGTATTTCTTCGGCACTTCGAAATCGGTGACCGTGCAGGGCTCGTAGCCGCCGATCTGGAAGGCGACGACGACGAAATCAGCACCGGCAAGCGCCTTGCGCTGGTCCGAATGGGTCTCGGTCTTCGCCTTGACGCCGAGCGTCGCGATCAGCTTGTTGACGACGATGGCGCTCTCTTCCAGTCGTTGCGGATTGACGTCCATCAACGCGATCGTCGCGCCGGAAAGCGACGGGCGCTGCAGCACGTCACCGACAATGTTCTTCATGAACACCGTCGAGCCGGCGCCGATGAACGTGATCTTGGGATTTCTTGCCATGCTAACCTCCGGCATATGTTCAGGCCACGTCGAAAGCGGCCCTGACGAGCCGTTCGGTGTAGGCGGTCTTGGGATTGGACAGGACGTCGTCGACGGGGCCCTGCTCGACGATCTTGCCGTTCTGCATGACGATCACGCGATGGCACAGCGCGCGCACCACCTTGAGGTCGTGCGAGATGAAGAGGTAGCTGAGGCCGCGCTCGTCCTGCAGCTTGCGCAGCAGGTCGATGATCTGCGCCTGGACGGAGAGGTCCAGCGCCGAGGTCGGCTCGTCGAGCAGGATGAATTCGGGTTCGAGCGCTATAGCGCGGGCGATAGCGATGCGTTGGCGCTGGCCGCCGGAGAATTCGTGCGGAAACCGCGACAGTATATCGCCGGGCATGCCGGCGCTGACCAGCGCCTCGCGCACCCGTTCGACCCGCTCGCGTCGGCTCGCCCCTATGCTGTTGACGATCAGCCCTTCCTCGATGATCTGGCCGATCGTCATGCGCGGGTTGAGCGAGGAGAACGGATCCTGGAAGACGATCTGCATGCGCGAGCGCAGCGGCCGCATCTCGGCCCGCGACAGGCCGTGGATCGGCTGGCCGTCGAAACGGATCTCGCCACGCTTGGCGTCGATCAACCTCAGCAGGGTCTGGCCGAAGGTGGTCTTGCCGGAGCCGGACTCGCCGACCAGCCCCAGCGTCTCGTGGCGACACAGGCTGAGGCTGAGATCGTCGACGGCGACCAGTTCTCGCCAGTCCGGTTTCAGGAAGGTGCCGTGGCGCAGCATGAATGAGACGCGCACGCCGCTCGCCTCGAGAATGGTGCCGCAGCCCTCAGGCAGCGGTTTCGGCTGCCCGCGCGGCTCGGAAGCCAGCAGTCGCCGCGTATAGGGATGCCGCGGATCGGCAAAGAGCCGTTCGGTCACGTTGTGCTCGCACATTTCGCCATGCTGCATGACATAGACGTAGTCGGAGAACTGGCGCACCACGGTCAGGTCGTGGGTGATCAGGATCACCGCCATGCGCAGCTCTTTCTGCAGGCTGCGGATCAGGTTCAGGATCTGCGCCTGGACGGTGACGTCGAGCGCCGTGGTCGGCTCATCGGCGATCAGAACATCGGGATTGTTGGCCAGCGCCATGGCGATCATCACCCGCTGGCGCTGTCCGCCTGAGAGCTGATGCGGGTATTGCCTGAGCCGCGCGGCCGGATCGGGAATCTGCACGTGCTGCAGAAGTTCGAGTGCTCGCGCCCACGCCTGCTTGCGGCTGACCTTGCGATGCACCCTGATCGCCTCGACGATCTGGCTGCCGACCGTATAGATCGGGTTGAGCGAGCTCATCGGCTCCTGGAAGATCATCGAGATGCGGTTGCCGCGCAGCTTGCGCCGGGCGCTCTCGGGAAATTTCAGGATGTTTTGCCCGTCATAACAGACGCTCGACCCGGGCGACACCGTGGCGCGCCGCGACAGCAGGCCCATGACGGTGCGCGCCGTCACCGACTTGCCGGAACCGGATTCGCCGACGATTGCGATGGTCTCGCCGCGATAGAGCTGGAACGAGATGTCCTTGACCGCGTCGACGACGCCATGCTCGACCTTGAAGGCCACGGCGACGTTGCGGGCGTCGATGACGGGTTGGTCCTGGCGTCCATCATGGTCGTGACGAACGGTTGGTGCGAAGGATTCGGCGAGCGCGACGGTCATCTGTGCCACCTCAATAGGGATCGACGGCGTCGCGCAGGCCGTCGCCCAGCGCGTTGAAGGCAAAGACGGTGACGAGCACGAAACCGACCGGCGACAGGATCCAGGGATAGGTGCCGATGACGGAATAGGTCGCGGTGTCCTGCAGCATCAGGCCCCACGAGATCAGCGGCGGCTTGACGGCGAAGCCGAGGAACCCGAGGAAGGATTCGAGCAGCACCACCGTCGGGATCGCCAGCGTGACGGCGACGATCACATGGCTCATCACGTTGGGGAAAATGTGCTGCATGATGATGCGCCGGTCGGTGGCGCCGACCGCCATGGCGGCTCGCACATACTCGATCCGCGCCAGCGCCAAAGTCTTGCCGCGCACCTCGCGCGACATCTGCGCCCAGCCCAGTGCCGACATGACGATGATGACGAAAGCGAGGAAGACATTGGTGGGAGCAGTAACCGGGATCAATGTCGTCAGCGCCAGGTAAAGCGGCAGTTGCGGGAAAGCGAGCACGAGTTCCACGAAACGCTGCATCCAGACATCGAACCTGCCGCCAAAATAGCCGGAGACCATGCCGACGGTGGTGCCGATGACGGTGATGATGAAGACGACCGTCAGCGCGATCATCAGCGAGACGCGCGAGCCATGGATGGCGCGCGACAGCACGTCGCGGCCGAATTTGTCCGTGCCGAGGAAATGTACCGGCTGGCCATCCAGTGAGCCGAACAAATGCCGGTCCGCCGGGATGAGCCCAAACAGCTTGTAGGGTGCGCCGTGCGCAAAGAAACCAAGCAGCCTCGGATGGTCATAGTCAGGACCAACGACAGGCTGGAAGGTGACCGGATCGAGATCCGCCGAATCGGCGAGCGCATAGACCCTCGGCCGAGCGGTGAAACCGCCGTCCTTGTCATGGAAAACAGGCACCTGCGGCGGAGCGAAGCCGACGTCCGTGACCTTCGGGTCCATCGGCGCGATGAACTCGGCGAACACGGCCATCACCAACAGGAGCACGACAAGCCAAAGCCCGGCCATGCCGGTCCAGGAGCGCTTCAGCCGGCGCCAGACAAGCGCGATGTAGCTTTCGTTGCCGCGCGCCGGTCTGGCCACGATGGGGCCCTCGGCCGGCAGAGGCGAAGGTGATGGATCGCGCGCCAACATTTCTAACCCTCCCCGAACTGGCGCACGCGCGGATCGAGCAGGACCAGCAGCATGTCGGCGATGATGTTGCCGACGATCAACGTCGCCGACAGCACCATCATGAAGGTGGCGGTCACATAGACGTCGCCGACGGCCATGGAGCCGACGATCGCCGGCCCGACAGTCGGCAGCGCGAAGATGATCGCCGTCTCGATCTCACCGGTCAGCATGTAGGGCAGCACCACGCCTTGATACATGACGAGCGGGTGCAGCGCGTTGGGCACGGCGTGACGCATGACGACAGCAGTGCCAGTCAACCCCTTGGCCCTGGCCGTCTCGACATATTGCGCGTTGAGCGTGTCGAGCAGATTGCCGCGCATGACACGCATATTGTAGGCGAGGCCGCCGAATGTGGCGATCGCCACGACCGGCCAGACATGCTTGACCAGGTCGACGAATTTGGCCCACGACCACGGAGCGCCGCCATATTGCGGCGAGAAGAAGCTGCCGATCTCTGACACGTTGAACTGGAAGACCAGGAGATAGACGATGATCAGCGCCATCAGGAAACGCGGCACCGTCATGCCGAGGAAGGAGATGGCCGAAAGCGTCGAGTCGATCCAGGTGTATTGCCGGGTCGCCGCCCATATGCCGAATGTGATGCCGAGCACCGAGGCGAGCAGATGGCAGACCAGTGCCAGAATGAGCGTGCGCGGCAAACGCTCGCCGACCACATCGGCGACCGGCTTGTTGTAGTAGAGGCTGTAGCCGAAATCGCCGCGGGTGACGATGCCGCCGATCCAGTTGAGATACTGCACGGGCAGCGGCTTATCGAGGCCATGCTCGATGCGATAGGCCTGGGCCTGCGCGTCGGCCTCGGCGAAGGAGGCGCCGCCCTGGTTGATCGCCTGCGAGCGGATGTAGTCGGCATAGTCGCCCGGCGGCGCCTGGATGATGGCGAAGGTGACTAGGCTCAGAATAGCGAGGACCGGTAGCGCCGACGCTATGCGCGTGAGCAGGAATCGCAACATGGACGGTCCGTTTCTTGTCTCGCCGATCGCGCCTGTGGTTGCGTCCGGAGGTTGGTTTTGTCGGGCCCCGCCGGGGGCGCGGCCCGAATTCTCTCGGTCAGGGGAGGTAAACCTAATTCATCGGACCTTTTTCTCCGGGCTTGCCGGGCAGCTCCTCAGGGAACAATTCGTATTTCGCCTGCTTGTCGGCCGCGACAAAGACGCGTTCGCGGATGATCGAGTCCTCGGCCCAGTTGAACATGAAGATCGGCGTGCCCTGCGGGATGTTCGAGAAACGCTTGTTGACGATCAGCGCGCCAGGATATTCCGTCAGGCCGACATTGTAGACGTGCTCCGTCGAGATCTTCTGGAATTGTTTCATCAGGCTGGCGCGCTGGTCATTGTCCTGCGTCGAGACGAACTTGTTGACGATGTCGACGAGGTCCTTTTCGAACGGCATCAGATCGACCTCGCCGTTTTCCGGCGCACGATGGTCCCAACTGGTGCGTGGACCGACCGGGACAAGCTGCACGGTGTTCTGCACCACCGACGTCAGTTCCTGTTCGTTGCGTCGGACCAGCCAATCGAAGCGGCCGGAATATTGCGACGCATCGCGCTGGGTGCCGTTGAGCCCGTTGAGCACGACCCGAATTCCAAGCTTTTCCATCTGGGCGACGACGCCTTCGGCAAGGCTCTTGTCGGTGGTGTAGTCGTTGTTGACCAACATTACGATTTCGACATTCTTGCCGCCGGCAGTGCCGGAAGGGAAGTTCACGAAACCGTCGCCGTCCGTATCCTTGAGGCCGGCCTTGGCGAGTTCGGCCTTGGCGCCCTCGAGGTCGAAGGGGTAGTAGACGGTCGAATCGCGGTCATAGAAGCTGGTGCCCGACGACAGGCCGCCGGGATAGATGGCGGTGAACGGCCCCTTGACCAGCGAGTCGCCGAGCGCCTTGCGGTCGAGCGCCATGGTGACGCCCTTGCGGAAGTCCTCGTTGCGGTTCAGCTCGCGGATCGCCTGACCGCGCTCGTCCGGGTTGCCCCAGCCATTGGCCGAAAAATTCATGCGCAGATTGTAGCCGATGAGCCGCGGGCCGAAGGCCAGGCGGGCCGGCGCATTTGCTTCCGCCGCGCGCTTCAGCGAGGCGACGAAGTTCTCCGGCTGTTCCAGGTTGGAGAAGTCGGCCGAGCCGGCGACCGCCTGGACGTCGCGATCGGCCCAGGTCGACAGCTTGTACTGCAGCTCGTTGAGGTAAGGCAGCTGGTTGCCCTTCTCGTCGACCTTCCAATAGTAGGGGTTGCGGCGCAGGACGATGATGTCGTCAGGCCGGTATTCGACCGGCACCCAGGCGCCCATCACTGGCAGGTTCATATATTCCGGCGGAAAGGCGTTCTTGAACTGGTCGTAGGTGTTCTTCGAATATTTCGGATGCTGCGGCTTCAGAATATGCGCGGGGCCGGGACAGAAAGTGCCATAGGCCATCGCATAGAGATATTGCTTCGGGAACGCATCCTTGAAGGTCCACTCGACGGTGTTGTCGTCGATCTTCTTCAGCGTCGTGCCGACACCGAAGGTTTCCGGCGTCGCTCCGTTCAGCGGCGAAACGTTCGGGTCGACGACCTCGTCGTCCCAGTAGAACATGACGTCGTCGGCATTGAAGGCAACGCCATCCGACCATTTAGCGCCTTCGACCAGGTGCATGGTCAGCTTGTGGCCATCCTTCGACCAGTCCCAGCTCCTGGCCAGGTTCGGCAGCGGTTCGGTGTCCTTCGCCTCGACCTGGAACAGCGGCGCGGTGCGTGTCAGGCATTCGGAAAGGCCTATATCGATGCCGCCCCAGCCTTGCGTCTGGCCGGCGCCGTAGTTCCAGCCTTCCGGCCGTCCGCCGATGACATGGCGCATCGTATCACCATAGACGCCGATGCCGTCCTGCATGTTGCCCGTCTTGAAGACCAGCGGCTCTTTCGGCAGCCTGTCCTTGACCGGCGGCAGCTTGCCGGTCTTGACGTATTTATCGGTGACCCAGTCGGGCTCGTGATATTCGGGCAGCGCCTTGAACTCCAGAATGGAGTCACGCGCGACATAGTTGATCTTGCCCTCGGCGGGGAACGGCGTTGGCGCCGGTGGAACCGTCGGCTCGGAAGCGTATGCATTGAGTGCCGAGACCGAGACGCTCAGCGCCAGTCCGGCAGCAAGGCCGATATTGTGTAAATTCCTCACTGTCTCTCTCCCTCTTGTTTATTCGGAGCAGTTTTGCCCTGCTCCGCTTCTCCTCGAATTCAAAAGGCTTCATGGCAGTGGATCCGCCTCCCGTGGATCCACCATCACCGCATGTGGTTTCAGCCGGCTTGCTTCAGCGCGGCTTTTTCGGCGCGCAATTCCTCGATCGAGCGAACGCTGCGCCGTGCGGCGCCCGCCCACTCGCGGGTCTTCACCTGAGATGTCGACAGCCGCTCCCTGGCGGCCGGAACCCCATGGGCGTATTGCGGCAGCCATGCTGCCTGCGCGACGACCATTTCGTCGACCATCTGCCAGACCTCCTCCGGCGTCGAAACCGCGCCGACCAGCGGGTCGTGCAGCACGGCGAGCTTCAACAGATCGATGTCGCCTGATATCGCCGCATGCACCGACATGCGCTGGACATTGATCGAGGAGATGCAGGTGGCGGCGCAGGCTTCCGGCAGCGTGATGCCGGCAGCCATGTTGATGCCGAAACGGTCGACGAAGCCGGGCGACTCGATGATGGCATCCTGCGGCAGGTTGGTGATCACCCCATCGTTCTTGACATTGAAGTGGCCGCGATAAACACGGTTGGTCTCCAGCGCCTCCAATATGTGGCTGGCATGCTCGTTGGAGCGCTTCTCCTGGTCGATCGGCTTTGACGCCGCTTCGAGGAACTGCGGATACTCCGTCTCGAACCAGTTGCGGGTTTCGGTGGAGTAACGAAGATAACCACCCGTTTCACCGTGGATCCAGTCGGACATGTCGATCCAGCGCGTAATCTCGTCGGGACGTTTGCGATACCAGGGCAGATATTCGGAAAGATGGCCGTTGCTTTCGGTCGAATAGACGCCGAAGCGCTTCAGGACATCGATGCGCAACTTCTCCTGTTGCGAATAGACCGGATGCGCCTCGAAGGCGGCCACCAATTCATCCTTGCCGATGGGGCGGCCGTTCAGGCGCAGGTCGATGAACCAGGTCTGGTGGTTAATGCCGGAACAGACATAGTCGAGTTCCTGCCTGGACTTCGCGCCGAGGACCTCGGCGATCTGCTCGGCTCCGTGCTGGACCCCGTGGCAGAGCCCGACAGTGTCGACCTTGCCGTATTCGATCGCTGCCCAAGTGTTCATCGCCATCGGGTTGGCATAGTTCAGGAATTTGACGTTCGTCTCGGCGACCTCGCGGATGTCCTTGCAGAAATCCAGGATCACCGGGATGTTGCGCTGGCCATAGAGAATGCCGCCGGCGCAGATCGTATCGCCGACGCACTGGTCGATGCCATATTTCAGGGGAATGCGGATATCGTCGGCATAGGCTTCCAGACCGCCGACCCGCACGCAGCTGATGACATAGCGAGCACCTTCCAGTGCCTTGCGGCGGTCGGTGGTCGCCGTCACCTTGGTCGGCAACCTGTTTGCCTCGACGATCCTGTCGAGGATCGCCTTGATCATCTGGAGATTGTGCTCGCTGACGTCGGTCAACGCGAATTCGATGTCCTTGAATTCGGGCACGCACAGGATGTCGGTGAACAATTTCTTGGTGAAGCCGACGCTGCCTGCACCGATGATAGCGATTTTGAAACTCATCAGCCGCACCTCATTCCATTCGAATTGCAGGCAAGGAATGACAATGGGAAGTTGTAGCCACATGCCGTGACATGTATGCGTGACAAGCCGGAATCCGGCCTGCCAACCTCCCCGTCCGCTCCTCGACTACGGATCTCTCTCGCTTTTCGACGGGGATTATGCGCTTATTCGCGAGCGCGACCAGAGAAGGATTATGCTTTCGAGGGTAATTTTGTGCTGCATGATTTAATAGCCAACGGACAATCCATGCGTACGATCTCGCTGCCGCGCGGTCGCCAGCGCCTGCACGCCATGCCGACGAGCACGGGCTATGAGGTGCGCGAGGACGAGATCTACGATTGGGACGGCCGCAAGCGTGGCCAGACACCGTTCACCGTGCTCCAGCACACGATCAGCGGAGCCGGCCGGCTGCGCTACGAAAACCGCAACTACCGCCTTCAGAAGAACGACACATTGCTGGTGCTGGTGCCGCACAACCACCGCTACTGGCTGGCTGGGGATGAGCGCTGGGAGTATTTCTGGATTTCGATGAACGGCGAGGAAGCGCTGCGCATCCATAAGTCGATCCTCGGCGTCTCTGGTCCTGTATTTCGGCTGCAGCCGGCGACGATCGATCATCTTGCCGATTGCAGCCTGCGCCTGATCAAAGGGGCCGCTTCGCCGGGTGCTGCTTCGGCGATAGCCTACGAGGCTGCGATGGCGCTCTATGACGATGTCTTCGGCTCCCACGCCTTTGCCGAAAAACAGAGTGTCATGCAGCCGGTCATCGATCACATTGGTGCCAATCTCGACAAACCGCTGCCGGTGGCGGACCTGGTCCAGATCAGCGGGCTCAGCCGGGCCCATTTCTCACGCTGTTTCGCTGAGAGCGAAGGCCTGCCGCCCGCCGAATTCGTGCTGCAGCAGCGCCTGCAACGCGCGGCGAAGCTGCTGACCAAGGCGGATTTCCTGCCGGTGAAGGAAGTCGCCATCCTGTGCGGCTTCGAGGACGCGAACTATTTTTCGAAGGTCTTCCGCCGCTGCTACGGCATCACGCCAAGCCAATTCCGCACCACCGGTATGTATGCCAACATGCGAACGCCGGCCAGGCGCGGCGTCAGGGTCTCCGATGACGAGACCTGACGTCGCCGCTGTTGAACAAGGCAGCTAAACTAGGCAGCGCGCAGACTGCCGCCATCCAGCCATTCGAGATCGGCCGGTGAAAGCGTGATGTCGAGGGCGAGTAGGCTGTCGTCCAACTCGTCAAGCGTGCGCGGCCCGATCAGTGGGATGGATGGAAAGGGCTGAGCGAGCACATAGGCGAGCGCTATATGGATTGGGCTCTTGCTCAGTCTCGCGGCAAGTTCGATCGCTCGGTCGCGGCGGCCGAAATTCCGCTCCGAGTACCAGACCCGCACCAGTTCCTCATTGTCGTGCTTGTCGCGTCCGGCGCGATCGGTGAAGAAGCCACGCCCCTGGCTCGACCAGGCGAAATTCGGCATCTGCCTGGATGTCAGCCAGGCCTTCCACGCATCCGTGGAGGACGTGACGCAGCCAGCCCAGATCGGCTCCAGCATTTCGGCCAGCGAGAAATTATTGGACAGCGCGCCGGGCTTTTGCTTGCCGGTGCGTTCGGCATAGGCAATGGCCTCATCCATGCGTTCCATCGTCCAGTTCGAGCCGCCGAATGGGCCGCGGATGCAGCCAGCCTTCACCTCGCGATCCATCGCATCGACGAATTCGCCGACCGGCACATCCGGATTGTCGCGGTGCATGAAATAGACATCGACGTGGTCGGTCTGCAGGCGGTCGAGCGACTGGTCGAGCTGCTTGCCGATCACGTCGGGATAGCAGAGCGGCGAATGCGCGCCCTTGGCGATGATCACCGATTGCGCGCGCACGCCGCGGTTTTTCAACCACTCGCCAAGCAGCTTCTCGGTATAGCCGGCGCCGTAGACATAGCCCGTATCGAACAGATTGCCGCCAGCCTCGAAAAAGGCGTCGAGCAGGATCGAGCCTGAGGAAAACGTGCGGAAATCCTCAAAGCCGAGCGCCACCACCGACGCCGGCTTCGACAGGCCGGGAATAGTGCGCTTTGCGATCGCCGTGCCGCCGAACCGCAGAGGCCGGCCGGAAATGGTGTTGGTGCGTTGCTGGGCCTTCTCGATCTCGTATTCGAGGCCGGCTGCCGCCCGCCATCTGTCCAGCACACGCAAGGTGCCGAGGCTTTCCGCCCAGGCCATGCCCGGCCAGGCGAATTCCTGCCGCCCGGCGCGGATGGCCTCACCGGCTGCGTCGACCTCGAAAGAATAGACATGGCGCTTCTCGTTGACGCTGATGGTCTCGCGCGTGCCATCGGATGCAATGACGTCGATTTGGCCGAGACCAACGTCGCGGTTGCCGCCGGCGAACCAGAAGTCCGGCACCTCGATGCGGCCTTTGGTGCCGAGGATGCGCAGAACATTGTCCTGGTTAAGCGAGATGCTGCAGGAGACTTCGGCGACAATGCCACCCGGGAAATGCAGCAGCGCCGAGGCCCATTCGTCGACGCCGGACTGGCCAAGATGGGCAGTGCCGACCACCTTGTCAGGCTCGGCGAAGGGTTTTCCGGCTGCGGCGCCGGCAATCAACCGCACCATCGAGACGGGATAGCCGCCGACGTCAAGAATGCCGCCGCCGGCGAGATCATTGGCATAGAGCCGGTGTTCCGGCATGAAGCGCGGCATGGCGAAGCCGAAACTCGACTTGATCATCCTGATCTCGCCGATGACACCAGACCTGATCAGCTCGACCAACTTCAGCGTCTGCGGATGCAGGCGGTACATGAAGGCTTCGCCGAGAAACGTGCCGGCCTTGCGCGCGGCATGCATCATGGCGTCGGCCTCGAAGGCGGTCAGCGCTAGCGGCTTTTCGCACAGCACATGCTTTCCGGCCTCGGCCGCCTTGATCGCCCATTGCGCATGGCCGGGATGCGGTATCGAAATGTAGACCGCGTCGACGTCGGGATCGGCGAGCAAGGCATCGTAGCCGTCGAGGATGCGGGCGCCGGGAAAACTCTCGGCGAGGCCAGGCTTGGCGGGATTGCGGGCACCGATGGCGACCAGCTTTCCAGTGCGCGAATCGGCCACGCCGCCGGCAAAGGACTGGGCGATGCTGCCCGGACCGAGAATGCCCCAGCGAATGGGCGTGGTTGCAGTCATTGTCATTCTCCTTGGAGGCTGGAAAGGACGGCCGGTCAGCGCAGCCGCAGTCCTTTTTCATCGAACAGGTAGGATTTGCGGATGGAAACGGTGATTTCGGACGTATCGGGAACCTTTGCCGCGTCGCGCTGGATCACCACGTCTTCACCATTGGCCGTTCTGGTGTAGAGGAAGCTCGTGCCGCCGAGGTGCTCGACCACGTCGATGCCGACAACGAGGTCGGCGCCCCCTTCTCCCGCACTGCCGAAATGTTCAGGCCGCACGCCGACGATGACCTTGCTCCCCGTTTCGGGCATGGCGCCTGTGAGCGGCTGAGTGAAACGGGTCTTCTCCTGCCCCGCCAGTTCGACGATCACGCCACGCGCATCATGCCCGACAATATGAGCCTTGATGAAGTTCATCTTCGGCGAGCCGACAAAGCCCGCCACGAATTGGTTGTCGGGATTGTCATAGAGATCGAGCGGCCGGCCGATCTGCTCGATATGGCCGGCGCGCATCACGACGATCCTGTCGGCGAGCGTCATCGCCTCGGTCTGGTCGTGCGTGACATAGATCATGGTGGCGCCGAGTTCCTTGTGCAGCCGAGAGATCTCGACCCGCATCTGGACGCGCAGTTCGGCGTCGAGATTAGAGAGCGGCTCGTCGAACAGGAAGACCTGCGGCTCGCGCACGATGGCGCGACCTATGGCGACGCGCTGGCGCTGGCCGCCGGAGAGTTTTTTCGGGCGCCTGTCCATCAATTCGCTGATGCGCAGGATCTCGGCCGCCCGCTTCACCCGCCGATTGGTGTCGGCCTTCGGGTTACCGGTCATGCGCAGCCCGAAGCTCAGATTCTGTTCGACGCTCATGTGCGGATAGAGGGCATAGGACTGGAACACCATGGCGATGCCGCGGTCGGCCGGCTCGACATCGTTCACAACCTTGCCGCCGATGGCGATCTCGCCGTCGCTGATATCCTCGAGCCCGGCGATCATTCTGAGCAGCGTGGACTTGCCGCAGCCGGAGGGGCCGACGAAGACGACGAATTCGCCGTCCTTGACGTCGATGCTGGCGCCATGGACGACCTCGAAGACGCCGAAGCGCTTGACTACATTGTTCAGCGTAACCGTTGCCATTCTGCCCCTTACTTGACCGCGCCGGCGGCAATGCCGGCGATGAAATGGCGCTGCAGCAGCACGAAGACGACGAGCATCGGTACCGTCAGCATCACCGCGCCCGCCATGATGCCGCCCCATGACACCTTGGTGAGGCCGATCAGCGTGCCGAGCGCCACCGGCGCCGTCATCGAACCGGGCTGGCTGTTGATCAAAAGCGGCCACAGATAATTGTTCCAGGAGGCGAGGAACAGGATGATGGCGAGCGCTGCCAGCATCGGCCGCGCCAAGGGCAGCGCGACGAAAAGGAAGATGCGCCATTCCTTCACGCCTTCGACGCGCGCCGCATCGAAGAGGTCGTCCGGCATCATCGAAAAACTCTGCCGCATGAAGAGCACGCCGAGCGAATTGAACAGCGGCGGCACGATCAGCGCAACCCAGGTGTTGGCGAGCTTGAAGTCGCGCGCCACCATGATGAATTGCGGGATCAGCACGACCGCATAAGGAAGCGTGATGGTGCCGAGGATGATGGCGACAACCGCGCCCTTGCCGAAAAACTGGTAGCGCGCCAGAGCCCAGCCGGCCATCGAAGTCAGCAGCACCGACAGGAATGTGTAAGTCACCGCCACCGATACCGAGATGCCGATGGCGCCGACGAAGTTGGTGTCACGCTGCAGATTGTTGAAATTGTCGATGAAATTGCCGTGCGGCAACAGCTCGATGCCGGGGCTGAAGATGCCGTTGTCCGGCATCGTCGAGAACACCACCATCATCCACAGCGGAAACAACCAGATCAGCGCCAGCGGCGTCAGGAACAAATGCAGCGCGATGCTGCGTCCCAGCCTGGCGGAGGAGCGCGAACTCATTTCGGTTCCCTCGTCAGCCACAGCTGCGCCAGCGTGATGGCGATCGCCAGGCCGGCCATTGTGTAGGCAACGGCCGACGCGTAGCCGAAATTGAGCGACCGAAAACCCTGGCGGTAAAGCAGCAGGCCAAGCGTCTCAGTGCCGCCGCCCGGTCCGCCGCGCTCGGTGATCAGGAACGGCTCGGTGAACAGCTGCATGGTGCCGATGATCGACAGCACGAGGCAAAACACGATGACCGGCTTGAGCAACGGCAGGGTGATGTAGAAGAACTGCTTGAGCTTGCTGACGCGGTCGAGCGTCGCCGCCTCGTAGACATCCTCGGGAATGGACTGCATGCCGGCGAGCAGGATGATGGCGTTGTAGCCGGCCCAGCGCCAGGTCACCGCGATCATGATCAGCGCCATCGCCGGCGTGACGTTGGAGAACCAGTCGATCTTAGGCAGGCCGACGCTGTTCAGGAGCTTGTTTATGATGCCGAAATCGAGGTTGAACATCAGCCGGAACACCGCCGAATAGGCGACCTCGCCGACCACCACGGGGGCGAAGAAGGCAAAGCGGTAGAGGCCGCGCGCCTTCAAGAGCGGCGAGTTCAACAGCACCGCCATGACCAGCGCCAGCGAGATCATCACCGGCACCTGGATGACAAGGATGAGCAGCGTGTTCTTCAGAGCGTTGAAGAAGGCCGGGTCGCCGATCAACCGGCCCCAGTTGAAGCCGGGCGCGAACCGCCACGGCACGGTGCGCGTCGCCTGGAAGGAGATCATGAACGAGCTGATGATCGGCCACACCCAGAAGACCGCAAAGATCAGCAGATAGGGCGCGAGGAAGCGATACGCCGTGGCATTCTGATGGCGCATTGCTGCCTCCTTTCCGCGTTCAAGGGGTGGCGCGCCCTGCTGAAACGCGCGGCGCGTTTGGTAATGGTCGCGGGCAGCATGCTGCCCGCGACATCATCTCCAGATCAAGATTTGACGGGTAATCCGGTCGCCGCGGCGATCTGGCTTGCGGCGTCGTCGAGCGCTGCCTTGGCATCGGGATAGCCGCCGGCCAGGTATTTGGTCTGCACGGCGCGGACGATGATTTCGGCATCGCTCTGGAACGGTGTGCCGCGGCTCGGAACAACTTTCGGCAAGGTGCCGAGGATGTCCTTCCACACCGCCTGGCCGCCCCAGTAGGGTAGGCCTTCCGAGACATAGGGGTCATTGAGCGCCGACACCAGCGATGGCACCAAGCCGAACTCCTTCAGCATGGTGATCTGGCCCTCGTTGGTTCCTAGCGTGTACTTGAGATAGGCGTAGGCAGCCTCCTTGTTCTTGGACGCTGATGTGATGGCCAGCGAGGACCCGCCGAGATTGGCGGCACGCGGACCGTCGGCGGTGAGGCTCGGCATCAGATAGACGCCCCATTTGCCGTTTTCACCGGCCGATTCCGTGCGGATGGTGCCTTCATACCAGCCGCCATAGATCTGGGTGGCGACGGTGCCGGCAGTGTTGTTGGTGATCTTGGTGCCCCAGTCGGCCGACGAGATGATGCCGGCGTCCTTCATCTCCTTGACCTTGGTCATGGCGTCGACGCATTTGGGCTGGTTGACCGTGATAGACTGCCCGTCGGCGGAGAAATAGGCGCAGCCCTGTTCGTTGGCGATCATGCGGAAGAATTCGGAGTCGCCGTTGAAATCGGCGTTGGTCATGGTGACGCCCGGATTGGCGGCCTGGATCTTCTTGCCGGCGGCGATGAAATCATCCCAGGTCTTGATCGACGCCGGATCGACGCCAGCTTTTTCGTAGAAATCGCGGCGATAGAACGCGGCGACCGGACCCGAATCCCACGGCATCGAGTAGGCCTTGTCGCCGACTTCGAGTTCGGTGCGTTTGAAGTCGGGGAATTTCGCCTGGTCCTCGGCAGTGTAGCCCAGCGTATGCAGATCGACGAAGCAGTCGGGGAACTGGCTCCAGTAATTCTCGGCCTCACCATTCTCGATGGTGACGATGTCGGGCAGGCCGACGCCGCCGGCGGCGCAGCCGGCGATCGACTTGTCGTAGGTCGGTTGGTTGCCGAGATCCTGGACCGTGACCTTGACGTCGGGAAATTGCTTGTTGAAGCCGGCAATGGTCGCCTTCAGCGATGAAGCCGCGACATTCCAGCTCCAGATGGTGATTTCGCCGGATTGCGCGAAGGCCGGGGCAGAGCCCAGGGCAAGCACGAGCGCGGCGCAGGTCATTGTGATGCGCATAGAAATCCTCCCATTTCATTTGCTCTCTCACTGTGAGCATGCCTAGACTAGGCAGTGGGCAGGGCCTGTCGCCGTCAAAGGGAATATGAAATTGGCGGAAAGTAAGATGCCGGAACGTCCGTTTTATCAGCCTGGCGCCAGCAGCGTGGAAGGCCTGCCGCTGGCCTTGCAGATGTTTCACAACCATCCGCTCGTGATGCTCAAGCCGCATTGGCATGCCCAGGTCGAGGTCAATTTCATCGTGCGCGGCAGCGTGCATTACCGCATGAACGAACATGAGATCGCACTGTCGGAAGGCGACATGTGCCTGTTCTGGGGCGGTCTGCCGCACCAGATGGACGATCTCTCGGACGATGCCATCTATGCCGGAGCGCATCTGCCCCTGGTGCATTTCTTTCGCCTGCATTTGCCGACGGATGTCCGCCATCGGCTGATGACGGGCGCCACGCTGGTGACCGGCGCGACCGATCCGGCGGACCACCACAATTTCGAGCGCTGGAATCGCTACTTCCGCTCGGGCGATCCGGCCATGATCGAGCATGCCGTGAACGAATTGCTGCTCAGACTGGAGCGGGTGCGGTTCGAGCCCTACCGGCTAGTGCCGGAAACCGCACCCGGGCAGGAAACCGGCAGCCCCTTCGACCAGCAATCGTCGCGCAATGTCGGGCGCATGTGCGATTTCATCGCCGAGAATTTCCTCTACGAGATCGACTGCGTGAACATAGCGGCCGCCGCCGACATCCATCCCAAATACGCCATGAGCCAGTTCAAGAAATCGACGGGCATGACGCTCAACGAGTATGTCAACCTGTTGCGGTTGAGCTATGCGCAGGCGCTCTTAATGCACCAGGACGCCAATGTGCTGCGCGTCGCCATGGATTCGGGCTTCGGCTCGCTCAGCGCCTTCAACAAGTCGTTCCGCAAACTGGCCGGCATGTCGCCCTCCGATTTTCGCAGAGGCGTGACCGGCGCCAGATAGATAGCGGCGACCAGCGGCGCGGTGCCGCGAAAGCACTGCCGTGCCTCGGTCGCTGGCTAAAAGACGTGTCACGGCATATCAGCCCTCAATAACGGCGCGGGCAAGGGTGACGACGGCCGTATCGTGCCATGCTGTGCGCCATTCCGGCCATGAAGCGGCATGGAAACCGGGGCACTGCACAGCATCGCTTTTCCTCTCTGAAATCGCCACCTAGGCGCTGGACAGGCCGAATTCCCGTGCTATAACCCACGCGCTTTCAAGGGCGCCCCCACGGCGCCTCGATG
This sequence comes from Mesorhizobium sp. M0621, assembly GCF_040320745.1. NCBI lineage: Bacteria > Pseudomonadati > Pseudomonadota > Alphaproteobacteria > Hyphomicrobiales > Phyllobacteriaceae > Mesorhizobium > Mesorhizobium sp. M0621. Next base: position 167,117 of record NZ_JAMYQF010000002.1, read on the forward strand.
AAATCCGGTCAACGAGTTTTCGTTTGCCGGAACAGGCCCAGATAGCTCAGTTGGTAGAGCAGCGGACTGAAAATCCGCGTGTCGGTGGTTCGAATCCGCCTCTGGGCACCATCCCCTCTTCTCCCGACACTCCGTTTAGCCGAACCGTCTACGCTGCAGCTTCTGCAAGCGACTGGAATTATTGATCTTTTGCTGTCGCATTGCGCAATTAGGCGGGACAGAGAGCGCTTCGGGCGCATTTGATCCAACGAGGCGGGGGGATGGTATTTCCGTTGGTATTCGACATCCTGATGGTATCGAAACAGCCAAGGGAGACCTGACGAATGGCCCTATCCGACGTGAAATGTCGAAACGCCCGCCCTGCTTCCAAACTCGTGAAATTATCTGACGGGGGCGGGCTGCAGCTATGGGTACAGCCCACGGGCTCTCGCCTTTGGCGGCTCGCCTACCGCTTTGACGGCAAGCAGAAACTGCTCGCGCTGGGCAGCTATCCCCTTCTCTCTCTCGCCGAGGCACGGGAGGCGCGCGATGATGCTAAAAGGCTCCTGCTAGCTGGCGTCGACCCTGGAAAGGAACGCAGCTTGCGGAAGGCCGATTCGGCAAAGGACTCCTTTCGCTCAATCGCGGACGAATATGTTGACAAGCTGAAGAAGGAGGGACGTGCCGACCGGACCATCAACAAGGTCAAATGGCTGCTCGGCTTTGCCTATCCGATAATCGGCGACAAGTGCATTCGGGAGATCGATCCGGCCACCATCCTTGCCGCCCTCCGTCGCGTGGAGGTTCGCGGTCGATACGAGTCGGCCAGGCGACTGCGCTCCACCATCGGCAGCGTGTTTCGATACGCAATCGCGACCGCACGCGCCGAGACAGATCCGACCTTCGCCCTCAGAGGCGCACTCATCAGTCCCACGATAACGTCTCGCGCCGCGATTACCGATCCGAAGGCCTTGGGCGGTCTGCTGAGGGCGATCGATGCATTTGACGGACAGCCGACAACCCGAGCCGGTCTGAGGCTGATGGCGCTGCTGTTTCCCCGCCCCGGCGAGCTTCGCGCCGCTGAATGGGAAGAGTTCGATCTTGACAGCTCTTTGTGGACCATTCCTGAAGCACGCATGAAAATGCGACGGCCGCACCGCATACCCCTATCAAAACAGACGATCAGCGTCCTGACTTCACTGAGAGAAGTCTCTGGTGGTGGATCGCTGCTGTTTCCTAGTGTTCGATCGGCTTCGCGTCCGATTTCCGACAATACGCTTAACGCCGCACTGCGTCGTATGGGTTATAGCAAGGAAGAAGCTACCGCGCATGGTTTTCGGGCAACGGCATCAACGCTGCTAAACGAATGCGGAAAGTGGCACCCGGACGCCATAGAGCGGCAGCTGGCCCACATCGAGAACAACGACGTGCGTCGCGCCTACGCCCGGGCAGAGCACTGGGAAGAGCGCGTTAACATGATGCAATGGTGGGCCGATTATCTGGATGAACTGGGGAGCAAAAACGCGCGGGTGATCTCAATCGGGGAACGCGGCAAGCCTGCTGTCCCATCGCGAGCGTCCACTTTAACCCCAACAGCGACGGTTCACCAAACGCCAAGACGAGCCTCCAACCTTCGAAGATCATACTGAGTTTGAAAAAGGACGGATAACTAAATAGTGAGCCCGGAGGGTGTGATGCCTCTAAGGAAAATCGATTGTTTAGCTGATGGTTGCCCAGCCCATATTCTCCGGATGGTCTGGCGAACCTGAGGTCCGACGCCAGGAATGATCCTATAATCGTCAGATCGCTGCGGCCTACCGATTCGGGTCTTCTCAGTACGAGGTATTTCATCCGCGACCAAAAGTCATTCCAACTATCGGATGGGCGTAGCGTCTGTCATCACTCGACACCAAGCCGCGATTGTGCAAGGTCCAGTCTCGGAATCGCTATCTCCCACCGGGCACTGTTGCGTATCAGCCGACTGAGAAGAGTCCGAAACCTATAGACTTGCGCTCCAACCTAATGAATGACGTTCCGACAGCAGTCTTGCACCATGAGCGCAAGTGTGACATTGATTTGCCACAACAGGAAGACGCTGGCTGCAGACCGTTCTTCTGTCGCGCGACAGACTAAATCATGGAAGTGTCTGATGGCCACACTGGAAGAGGTCTATACCGCCTTATTTTCACCAAGATCCGGGTCCGATATATTTGCAAGCGCACCTCTTCTGCCGACAGACCTTTTCGCGTTCGGAGCTCACCTCCTTGAGCGCTCCGGCGCCTATCATCATGTAGCACCGGATGTGAACCGGGCTCGGTCTAGCGGTTTTCGCGAGCTCCTCGTCGACGATGAACTGCGGGCCCGTGCGGTGCGAACGGGTCGAATATGGAGGGCATCCAAACCGCGCGCGGGCAGACGCCTGCCGCCCCCGCCGTCGCGCGTCGAGGTACTTTGGGAAGAACTTGAGCAATTTCGGGACGAACACGTATTCGAGCCGCTTGTGGAAACCGCTGACGCTCCGGAATGGTGGATGATCTGTCTCGAACTCGTCATGATTGCAGACGAGGCCTGCCAAGACATCGGTTTTGATCCTGGAAACAAATTCGCCCGCCCTATCCGGTCAGCTTATGTCCAGCCGATCTGGGATCCGGTAAGGAGTTTCGGCGCATTCAACGTGCGCCTTTCTCGCTGTCCACTGCAGCCGAGGACTTGGTGTGCGTGCAAGCAAAATCACGCACTCCGTCAGTCGGCTGTACGTTGCGGTCCTTAACTCACAATCTGGCTCTACTGCCGCTCCGCGGCCAAGTGCGGGCGCGATGGGTCCATCCGCCATTTACACGAACGCCTGCTTTGGATGATGACAAACTGGGTCTTCTTTTGATTCCATTCCCTTACCGCGTGGACGAAAACGCTTTCGTGTCGGTCGGTGAACATCCCGGGGGTGGTTGGGGATGGTTCACCGCCCGGCCGACCTGGCTGCCTCTAAACACCGATCGGCAAAAGCGCTCCAGCTTTGTGACATTTGTCCAAGATTTGGTTGATCGAGCGCGCGAGAAAGGGCAGCGCGTTAATGGGGTTGTATTTCCGGAACTGTCGCTAAACTATAATCAATTTCTAGGCTTGGCTCGCGCCCTCGCACGCGACAATGGCATCGATTTTCTGATCGCCGGAGTGACACACGACCAGGACCATCGTCACGGCAACTTTGTCGCCATCGCGCCGTTCTTCCTGCTAGGACGTGAACGCACCGGCACGATTAGCGGCTGGGAACAGACCGTGCTCGTGCGAGAGAAACATCATCGCTGGAAACTCAACAGATCTCAGATCGAGACGTATAGCCTCGGGTTGGACCCCGCCAGGAGTTGGTGGGAAGACCTGAACATTCTTAGCCGCAGTCTTGATGTTTTGGTGTATCGGGGCTCTTCAACTCTCACGACCCTGATATGTGAAGATTTGGCGAGGGTTGATCCTTGCCAAGCGGTTGTTCGGGCCATCGGGCCGAACCTGCTGATCGCTCTTTTGATGGATGGACCGCAAATCGGCAGCCGTTGGCCAGCCCGATATGCTACCGTACTGGCCGACGACCCGGGCACATCAGTGCTCAGCCTAACTTCGTTCGGATTGATGGCCCGCCAGAATGATCTCGGCCAATGGCCGCAGTCCTGCGCGATCGGATTGTGGAAAGACGAGGCAGCCGGCATCAAGGTTCTCGAACTTCCGCGCGAGGCGGATGCGATTTCTCTGCAAATTAGATCGGTTGCTAAATCCGAAAACACGCTAGACGGCCGGTCGGACGGCGGTTCATCGCATCGTTGGGAATATGAATCCCATACCGGCGTTACTCTCGAACCCGCAGCGCGGCCGGATTGGGTTAGGACGGGTATTGGACGCTAGTACGCTTTCGCAGCAGATTTTGCCAATGGCACGGACTTTGACGATCCCATCGTACGATAGTCCTCCCGTGCGCGCTTCTTAAAGGTCGCATAGATGCGATCCTCCTCAGGATGAGGCGATGACGATTTTTCGGCTGCTGCGACCTTTCGCTGAGCCTGCTTTGTAACGGCCGCGTAGCGCTTCTTGATGTCGGCCATTTCGGTGTCCTTATTTATCAGAATCCATTTAGCCATAAGATGGCATCGACGCCAGTGGCATTCAAGCGCTGAGCCGACCGCGGGTAGAGGCGCCAACGTGTGGCCGCAAGCCTAACACACTGACGCATGGCCACGTAATCGGTCTGGCGCGCTTCCATTGACCCGCTGAAGACGCGTATTTTCATGCCCGGACGCGAAACGCGGTCCAGCTTTTCTCCAGCTCGGCATCCTCGTCCACCGTAAGAAGGCAAAATGGATGGCGCGCACGGGCGACTTTAGCACTCGCGCAGTGAATCCCAAGAGGTCCGTGTTCCCAGACTACATCATCAGCCTTGAAGACGGTCAGAAATACAAGTCGCTAAAACGCCATTTGGCAACTCGACATGGGATGACGCCCGATGAATACCGGGCGAAGTGGGGACTGGCGAAGGACTATCCCATGGTCGCTCCAAACTATTCGGCTACCCGATCGGCGCTGGCAAAATCGTTAGGATTGGGAAGGAAGGCTGCTCCGGCCAAGAAAGCTACCGCGAAACGCAAGGCGAAAGCCTGAGAGCAGTAGAGATCTTTGGCGTGCCAGGGAATTACCGTGATCATATCGGCACCGATGCACTGGAACGTGGCAGCCTAACGCTTTGGGATTTTGCAGACCCGGATGAGGCGGCCAAAACCGCTCTCGATATCTATGGGCCGGACGCGGTGACCGCCGCGGCCCATTGCGCATTGACGGCGCGTTTTGATGGGCGCGAGCGCGACTATCGCTTTTGGGTCGCGGTTTTCTCGCAGCTCAAACACGCGTCTCTGGCGAGTCACCTCCGGCGAGGCCATTAGAGCGGATCAGTATCAGGGTCTGCGTCAAAGACAGCAGCTTTTGCGCTCAGGAAACTTCCTGGTGCTGCAATTCATCAGCTGTATCTCTACTCGGACAAGCCGAACCGCCCACGCTAAGTGCTGTCTAATGTTGAAGATGATTGCCTTCGTGGTTTCTCCGACGCGCCGGCGCCCGGCAGTCCTTCCTTTCTGGCCTTGGCAAACGCCCGGTCGCCTTCCAGGAACCCGACCAGCATAAAGGGAATCAGCTCAGCCACGGTTTCGGACTCGCCATAGGTCTGACGGTAAAGTGCGGCATAGTCGTTGAGTGCTTGGCTCAAGTCGGCGCCAACAGTGATGGTGATCTTCGAAGGCGTCCGGTCCGGAAGTTTTCCGAGTTTCAGGTTAGCCATGAAAGTCCTCCTGTTCACCCCGTGTATGGCCGCAACACGAGGTCCTTGTGCACGATGACGCGCAACGGCCAACCAGGGCGGACGGTGATCGTGGGTTGGATGTTCAGGTTCTTTTCAGTGATCCGTTGGCCGGCTTGACTGACGTTCTGCTGGGTGGATTCACGAATTGCCTTCACCAAGTCGCTTTCATTTTCCCCAAAGCTCAACTCGGTACCAACCCCCAGCAATGTGGCCACCGCGACGCCCTTGATCAGCTGCCAAGTATGGAAATCCACCTTGTCCTCGAGCCCGGCATAGCCGGCCGCGTCGGTCACGGGCAGATTGTCGATTTCGATCGATGAGCCGTCCGGCATCACAATGCGTTGCCACACCAACAGAGCGCGCCTTTGGCCAAAGGCTACAACACTATCGTAGGTGCCGATCAGCCGTGAGCCCTGCGGGATGAGCAGGGTGCTGCCGGTGACGCTGTCGCGCACATTCTCGGTAACCTGCGCGACAACGAGGCCGGGCAAGTCGGAATTGATGCCGGTGATCAGGCTTGCCGCAATCACGCTGCCGGCCATGATCTGATACGGCGAGGCCGGCGTCTGCCGCGCATGCGGATTGTAGATCCCGCTGGTGTTCCGTTGATCGATAAAATCGAGCTTGCGCTGTTGGTTGTTCTGGTCGCCCTCGGCCGGGGCGACGGAAGCTCGCGCGCCTTCGGTATCTGGCTGCGGAGGCGCCGTCTCGAAAGGTGAACGTCCGCCCTGCCCATTGCTAAAAGCTTCCGTTTGCTGGAGTCGGGTTTCGATGCGGAACAGGACTTGCGACTCGCGCGCTTCAATCGCTTGCTGTGCAAGCCGCTGCGCCTCGGCGGAAACGTCTTGCCCGGGCGCGATGCCAAGCTGGCGCTGGTGCTCGAGAATAGGACGGCCGAGATCTCCGGGCAGCGGCGGTCCAAGCACCGGAGCCTTTGGCTTAATCCCGGAATAGTCCTTGGGCAGCGCTTCGAGTCCCTCGGCGGTCGGCTTGCGGTCGGTGCTGTAAAGCTCTTCGGCCTGCTGCTTCAGGCGCAATGCGGGCCCCTGCAGCGCCATCATCGTGACGCCAAAAACAGCGCCGGAACCAACAGCAGCGATGGCGACAATTATGCCGCGCCTGAACCGCACCGCTCGGCGGGGTGAGGCTCGCAGCTGCAGCTGTTCGGGATTGAGCTTCGGCGGAGCATTCGGGTGGGAAGTATCGGTCATGAGCCTCCCCTTACCTGCCAAAACGCGAAAACAGCGAAACCCGCCGCGGCGGTTGCCGACCGTCGGTTCTCGTAATGCGCACCACCTGCTGCTGTTTGGTGCCCAGCCTTAGCTCGGCCGCAGCAAAGAGGCGATCGACGATGTAGTAGTTGCCGCGCATGCGATAGTTGACGAGCTGGTTGTCCCCGTCGGCTCCGACGATGAAGAGCGGCGGCGCCTCACCTTGGTCGATACGGCGCGGGAATTCGATATAGACCTTGCTGCCATCATCAAAGGCGCGGGTCGGTCTCCACGGTGGCGTGTCGCCGGCGATCGAATAGCGGAAGCGGATGTTTTCGAGTGCTACGTTCGAGGCCGCGGGCATTTCAGCCTCTGCCTGAGCGTTGCGCCGCCGAAGCGCCACGAGTTGGTCTTCGCTGTAAATCCAGGAGAGCGCCGCCATGGCAGTTTTCTCAGTGCTTTGAAGCTGCAGGTGATAGGATCGCCTGTCGGTCGTGATGACCAGATTGGTGGCAAGCCCCGGCGCGAATGGCTTCACCAGCACATGAGTGCGCTGGTCATCGCCTGAGCCACTAACGGTGTCACCGATCACCCAACGGACCGTATCGCCGGCTGAGACCGAGGTCAGCTTCTCGCCCCGCTGCAATGAGATATCGGTGACGCGCTCCGGCGCGGCGTAGAGCTGGTAGAGCGCGCCGTCGGCAAAGGGGTAAACCTGCACCGCATTGACATAGCCAAACTTGGTGGGTTGTTGCGTCGCCGCCTTGTTGGCATCGGCGACCTGTTCTTCCGGCGAGCGCTTATCTGGGGCGGGCTTGCCGGGTGCGGGCATCAACTGACCAGGCAACGGTAACGGTTTCGGCACTTCCACGACCTTGACCGGCTTCTCCGGCGCCTTCTCGATCGCGGCTGGTTTGAAGTCCTCGTGGTCATAGGAAATCTGAGGCGGCGGCACTGGCTTCGAGGCACAGGCCGAAAGAACCGCAGCAGACGCCGACAGGATCAAGGCAGCACGAAGCAATGGGGCTCTATTTGTCATTGGCGGGCTCCTTAGGGGAAACGGGGGTTGGCGCGGCGCTGTCGAGCTCGCGCGACCAGTCGATGGCGTTGATGAAGACGCCGAGCGGGTTCTTGCGCAGCTGCTCGGTTGTCCTAGGCGGGCGGATGAGGATGGTGAGGATCCCGATCCAGCGCCTCGTGCTGGCGAGGCTGCCGCGCTCGAACACCTGCTCGGTCCATTTGACCTGGAACGAGCTGTCGGAAGCCCTGACCACGCTGGTCACCTGTACTGACACGCTGCGCGTGCCGATTTGGCCGAAAGGGTCGTTCGCCTTGGCATATTCGTTGAGGAAGAGCGCCGCTCGGTCGGTGGCAAAGTCGTAGGCCGACAGCCAATTCTGCCGCACCAGAACCGCATCGGTGGAAACCGAACGAACATTCTGGATGAAGCGGCTGAGATGCCAGGCGATCTGGGCATCGTCGGGCTGGTAGTTTTGGACTGCCGGCCCGACCGCGTGCGCCTCGCCAAAGCGGTCGACCTCGACGACATAAGGCACGACGCGGCCCTGCATCGACTGCCACAGAAGCCCACCGGAAAGCCCCGTCGTCAGAGCCAGGCAGCCAAAGGCCATGAAGCGCCAGTTCTTGGCCTGCACGCGCGCCGCGCCGATGCGCTCATCCCAGAGTTGGCTGGCCTTCTGGTAGGGTGTTACGGGTTCGGGCGTCTTTCCATAACGCTGAACGGGGCGCTTGAAGAGCATCTAGTCTTCCTTGTCATTGAGGGAGGGATTGGCGCCGCTTCCGCCCCGATCTCCATCGCGCACCGCCTGAGTGGCAGCATTGCGATGGGCGCGTGCGGTCTGTTCGGAACGCAGACGCCTTGCCCAGGCAGGCGCGGCCGCGGGAGCTATAACTGGAGAGCTTCCGCTCATCGAGCTGGTCGGCATGCCGCCGGTCGCGGTCCAGCCGGCATCGCGACCGGCGTCGGCACTACGGCGGAATGGTTCTGCTGCGGATCGCATTCCCCGCACCGCGGCGCCGCTAGCGGCACTCGCAACCCCCTGCAGCCCAGCAGCTACCCCGGACAGCCCGGACTCGGGCGATGTCGCGCGCCCCGTCTGCCAAGCGACGGTGGCAGCGGACCCCATAGCGGCGCCGGCACGGACTGCGGCGAGGCCGCCGCCTGTTGCCATGCGCGCGCCGGCAAACGCAGCGCCTCCGGCAACGAGCGTTGATCCAGCTGCGGCCGCCGTTGTTCCAAGTGCCGCGCCGGCGCCAAGCTGCGGCGCGCCGGAAACAAGACCCGAGGCAATCCCGGGGCCGAAAATGCCGAGCCCAAGCAGCGCCAGCGCACCCAGCACCTGAGACATGGCCGCCGCCAGGTCCGGCTCCTGGCCCTGCAGGGCGGAAGCGAACTCGCCAAAGAGCGTGGAGCCGATGCCGACGATGACGGCAAGCACCATCACCTTGATGCCCGACGAAATCACATTGCCGAGCACGCGCTCGGCCAGAAACGCCGAGCGGTTCCAGAGCGCGAAGGGCACCAGGACGAAGCCGGCCAGCGTGGTGAGCTTGAACTCGAGGATGGTGATGAAGAGCTGGATGGAAAGAATGAAGAATGCGATGAGGACCAGGAACCAGGCCAGAAGCAGCACGAAGATGGTGAGCGCGTTACCGAAGATCTCGGGGAAGCCTACTAGCTGGCTCGCTTGATTGAGGAGCGGCCAGGCGCCCTCGAAGCCGGCCGCGGCAATGCGGCCTGGCCGCAGGAGACTGTCGGCGGACAGGTTGCCGGGCGATGCGTTGATGCCGAGACCGGCAAAGGAACGGTAGATGATGTCGGCGAGGTTCTTGAAATTGTTCAGGACGAAGGCGAAGGCGCCGACATAGAGCACTTTGCGAACAAGCCGGCCAAGAATGTTGGGCTCGCCGCCGAACGCCCAGACCAAGCCCGCGAGCGTGATGTCAATGCCGATCAGAATGGTGGTGAGAAAGGCGACGTCGCTCGAAAGCAGACCGAACCCACTGTCAATGTAGCGGGTAAAGGTCTCCATGAAGCGATCGATGACTCCGAGGTCGTTCATGTCGCCGCCTTCCTCGTTGTCTTGAAGAACTGCCGCTCAGTTGCCGGGATAAGCCGTGCCGGTGCCCAGGAAACGCTTCGTCGTCTCGCGAGCGGCTTCCTCAGACTGCGCCTTGCGCGCCGCATCCTCGGCCTCGGCCCGGAACTGGGTCGCAAGCAGCGTCTGGATCTGCATCTGCTGCTTGGTCGAAAGCGCGATCAGCTGATTCGTAGCCTGGCTTGCCTCGAGGGCACCTGCCGCGCCCTGACTGCGATTGACGAGATCGGTAAGCAGGTCGCCATCGGCCTGCACGTTCTCGACGATCTGCGACTGCGCGCTCATGGTCTGGCGGAACGCCTGCATGGCGCTCTGCCAGCGCTCGCGCGCGGCGCTCGCCACATCGCTGACCTTGATGGTGGCGTCGTAGCTTTCCGGATATTGCTGGCGCCACTGGTCCTGCAGCTTGTCGAGATCGAAGCTCAGGCCGCTCGCCTGGGTCATCAGACCGTCAATCCGTTGGAGCGAGCCGGTAAGCTGGCCCACGGAAGAGAAATCCAGGCGCTGAAGGTTGCGCGCCATGTTCTGCAGCATGGTCGCCTGGTTCTGAAGCGACTGGATTTGGTTGTTGATCTGCTCCAATGCGCGTGCTGCCGACAGCACATTCTGCGTATAGTTGGACGGGTCAAACACGATGAGCGCATAGGCCGGCTGGACGTAGTCAGCCATCGGTTTGGCGATCAGGGAAACGGTGACCAGGCTAGTAAAAAGGCGGCGTCCGATCATGACGATTGCTCCTTGTTAGGTTGAGGAAATTGCTGGAGAAGCTCGGCAGCCCAATCCAGGCCGCGCGCACTGAAGAAACGGGCGGCAAAGCTGCCCTGCCCTTCTTCGGAAAGAATATTGTCGATCAGGGTCTGGGCGGCCGGGTCGGAGGCGCCGCAAAGCGCAAGAGCGATCGAGCCTAGCCCGAGCTCGAAGAGGCGATTGCCGCGGCGCGACTGCAGATAGTAGTGGCGCTTCGGCGTGGCGCGGGCGACCAATTCGATCTGTCGCTCATTAAGACCGAAGCGCTCATAGGCTACCCGTGCCTGCGGCTCCACCGCACGATCGTTGGGGAGAAAAATGCGCTGCGGGCAGCTCTCGATGATTGCGGGTGCGATAGAAGAGCCGGCGATGTCGGCAAGCGACTGCGTCGCGAAGATGACGGAGACGTTTTTCTTACGAAGCACCTTAAGCCATTCGCGGATGCGGGCGGCAAAGAGCGGGTTGTCGAGATAGACCCAGGCCTCGTCGAGCATGAGCAGCGTCGGCCGCCCGTCAAACCGGTCCTCAAGACGATGGAACAGATAGGTGAGCACAGGCAGCACAGCGCCTTGGCTGTGCATCAGCTCCTGGGTCTCGAAACACTGCACATCCGAGATGGCCAGCCGGTCGTCATCGGCATCGAGCAGCCGGCCGAATGGACCGTCAAGCGTGTAGGGCATCAACGCCGATTTGAGCGCATTGGACTGAAGCAGGACCGACAGGCCAGTCAGCGTGCGTTCCTGCGCCGGCGCGGTGGCGAGGCTGGTGAGCGCCGACCAGATTGCCTCCTTCACCTCCGGGGTGACGGTGACATTCTCGTGGGCAATCAGGCCGGCGATCCATTCGGCCGCCCAGCTCTGTGTGGCCGGGTCGTCGATGTGGCGCAGTGGCTGGAAAGCAAGCCCACCATTCGCACCCAACGCATGGTGGTCGCCGCCCATGGCAAGCGCGGCGGCGCGGGCCGAATTGCCTTTGTCGAAGACATAGATTTGCGCGCCAGCGTAGCGCCGGAACTGCAAGGCGATAAGGGCAAGCAGAACCGACTTGCCGGCACCGGTCGGCCCGACAATCAGCATGTGGCCGACATCGCCGATATGGGTCGAAAGCCGAAACGGCGTCGAGCCGCCGGTTTCGGCGAAAAGAAGCGGCGGAGCGTAATCGCCGGTGACCTCGGCAAGGTGCTCGTTCTCCGCTGGACCTGCCCACACGGACGACAGCGGCACGAGATGGGCAAGGTTAAGCGTGTGAACGAGCGGCTGGCGAACGTTAGCGTAGACATGACCCGGCAATGAACCAAGCCACGCTTCGACGGCATTGATGCTTTCGCGAATGGTGGTGAAGCCGAGCCCGTTGACGATCCGCTCGACGGCGCGAAGCTTTTCCGCGGCGGCTTTACGGTTCTGATCCCACACCGTCACCGTTGTGGTGAGATAGCCGAAGCCGACATGATCGCCGCCCAATGCCTGCAGTGCTGCATCGGCATCGAGCGCCTTGTTGTCGGCGTCGCTGTCGACGAGAGGCACCGGTTCGTTGGTCACCACCTCGCGCAGAATAGCCGCGATCGATTTGCGCTTGGCAAACCACTGCCGGCGGAGCCGAGTCAGCGTCTTCGTGGCTTCCGCCTTGTCGAGTGGAATGAAGCGCGTCACCCAGCGATAGGCGAAATCCTGGTTATTGAGCGCATCAAGGATTCCTGGCCGGGTGACGTTCGGAAAGCCGAGAACTGTAAGCGTGCGCAAATGCTGTTCGCCCAGCATCGGCTCTAGGCCGCCAGTCAGCGGCGCGTCAACCAGGACGCCGTCGAGATACATTGGCGTTTCAGGCACGGCAACGGGATGACGGCGGGTCGAGATCGTGCCGTGCAGGTACGTCAGGGTCTCGGCATCGTCGAGCGCGCGCACCTCGGGCACGAAGCCCGAAAGAAGATCGAGAACGCGGTCAGTCTCGTCTCGGAACCGGGCAAGCTCCTGGCGCCAGTCTCTTTCCCCTCCCAAGTGATGCGAGTCGACGAGAGCACTCTCCGCGCGCGCTTGGCCATCGGGCCCAGGCATGAAGACCAAGGTCAGATGATAGATGCTCTCGAAATGCGCGACCTTGCCCTCGAAGGCGCCGCGCCGTTCTTCGTCGACGAGCCAAGACGCGGCGTCGGGAAACATCGAGCTCGGATAGCCCAGCGCTACAACGCGCTCGACCTCGAAGAACAGCGCCCAGCCAGAGCCCAACCTCCTCAGCGCATTGTTTGCCCGGGCGCAAACGCCGATGAGCTCAGCTTCCGTCGCGCTTTCAAGGTCGGGGCCACGAAACCGCAACGTCCGCTGAAAGCTGCCGTCCTTGTTGAGCACGATCCCAGGCGCAACCAGTGCTGCCCAGGGAAGATGGTCGGCAAGCCGGTCGGCTTTGCCGCGGTATTCGGAAATATTCAGCATTCGAGCCAGCCCTTCTGGCGAACATGGCGGATAAGCACGCTGGCAAAGTCCGGGTCGCGCCGTGCGGCAAAAACCGCGAGCGTGTGTCCGGCCACCCAAACCACCAGACCGCTAATCCACTGCTGCAGGCCGAGGCCGACTGCGGCCGCCACCGTGCCGTTGAGGATCGCCAGCGCCCGCGGCGCGCCGCCGAGCAGGATCGGCTCAGTCAGTGCGCTGTGGACGTGCACCTCGAACCCTTCGATATGCTTCTCTCCCATGGCCATCAGACGAGCGCCCCGCCACCAAAGGAGAAGAAGGAGAGAAAGAAGCTCGAGGCCGCGAAGGCAATCGACAGGCCAAAGACGATCTGGATCAGCCGGCGGAAACCGCCGGCCGTGTCGCCGAAGGCAAGGGTAAGGCCGGTGGTTATGATGATGATCACGGCAACGATCTTGGCCACCGGCCCCTGCACCGATTCCAGGATCTGCTGAAGCGGCTGTTCCCAAGGCATGCCGGAGCCGGCGGCATGAGCCTGGGCGGTGAGAAGAAGTGCTACTGCGGCGAACGAAAGAATGCAAAGTGCCTTGCGCATCAGATGACCTTTCAAAGCTGCTGGAGTTGCGGAAGGGTGAGCGGGGTGACGGCGTAATCGCCGCTGCCGTCGAGACCTGTGACCTCGGCGATCGCGTCAACGCGGCGCGCGGGTCCTCTTCCGGCAATAAAGATGACCAAGTCGACGGCATCGGCGATCAGCCGGCGGGGAACGGTGACAACGGCTTCCTGGGCGAGCTGCTCAATACGATAGAGTGCGGAGTGTGCCGAATTGGCGTGAACCGTGGCAATGCCGCCGGGATGTCCGGTGTTCCATGCCTTCAACATATCGAGGGCTTCCGCGCCTCTGACTTCGCCGACGATGATGCGGTCGGGCCTCAGCCGTAAGGTGGAGCGTATGAGATCGGCGAGTGTGACGGAGCCCCGCCTCGTCCTCATGGCAACGCAGTCCTTGGCCGCGCATTGCAGCTCGCGGGTGTCCTCAATCAGGATCACCCGCTCATCGCATTCGGCGACTTCTGCCAGTAGAGCATTGGCAAGTGTCGTTTTGCCCGACGATGTGCCGCCGGCGACCAGGATGTTGCGCCGCTCGCGCACCGCCTTCCTCAGGGCATCAGCCTGCAGCGGGAGCATGACGCGATCCGCGACATAGTTGGCCAGCGTGTAGAGTTTTGCCGCCGGTTTGCGGATGGCGAAGCATGGCGCCAGCACGACCGGCGGTAGCAGACCCTCGAAGCGCTCGCCTGATGGCAATTCGGCACTGACAATCGGACTATCTGCATGCGCCTCGGCGCGTACATGGGAGGCGACGAGCCGGATGATGCGTTCCGCCTCGGAAGGATGCATGTGCACGCCTGTATCGACCCGGCCTTCTCCCAAGCGGTCGAGCCTCAGCGTGCCGTCGGGATTGACCATCACCTCGATGACTTTCGAATCGGAAAGGGCCTCGGTGATCGCCGCGCCCATGGCTGTGCGCAGCATGGCTCGGCGGCGGTGATCCGCTGCGGGATGAGAGTTCATCCTTCGCCTCCGTTGCCCTTGCCGTAACCAAGAGAGCGCTTTCCGGAGGCTATCTGGCGACCGACCTGCTCGACGAATTTGTCAAAGCGCTCTTGGGCGATCGCCTGTGTCGCCCGATCCGGAATTGGCGTGTGGGCATGAAGCGTGATTGAAAAGCGGATTAAGAGCGCCAGGCTCTCCAGAGTTATTTCGGCGTCGCGCCTGACATGGTCGAGATCGCGGGAAAGACGGTCCAGCCGCTTGCCGTAGCGCTGGTCGAGCTCGTTTTCACCACGCCGTTCGATGAAGGCCTCGACCGCTTTCGCGACGATTGCCGATTTCGTGGTCGACGGGTTGCGGCTGAGGGTTTCCAGCTTCTCGCTCAATTCGGGTTCGAGCAGAAACTGGTGGCGAATGCGATGGGGCTTCATACGTCTCGTTCCGACTGGCCGGCGCTGATGCGCCGGCGGTGCGAACGAACATCGCCGAGATCCGCAAAATCGCTTATGGGCGTTATCTACGCCGAGATACGCCTCAGTTGCGGAAAGCGTTCAGAAGCCGGGGATGATGTCCTTGTCGTCGCCCCTTCCCTCGTTGAGGCCGTAGGCGCTCGCCGCGGTAGAAACCCGGTCCATGACGCGCTTGTCTGCGGGTGCCTCGGCGTCATCGTCCGACAGATTGAAGAGGTCATCCTGATCAGGCTCCCGAGAGACGACGACGTGTTCTTCAGGCAGGCCGGGATGACGCTGCTGTTGCACGCCGCTCCCTTCTTCGATTGCCGCGCCGGCGTTTTCGTCAT
This sequence comes from Mesorhizobium sp. M0621, assembly GCF_040320745.1. NCBI lineage: Bacteria > Pseudomonadati > Pseudomonadota > Alphaproteobacteria > Hyphomicrobiales > Phyllobacteriaceae > Mesorhizobium > Mesorhizobium sp. M0621. The sequence goes on from NZ_JAMYQF010000002.1 coordinate 182,266, forward strand.
CGGCAGCCAGACGGCGGTCAACACTGCGGACTTGTCCGCTCCAATCGTCGGGGCGCGACGCAGGACAGTCCGCGTACAGACCCTCCCGCAACACCGGCGCCGGCAGCACCCGTTCGGTGAAATTCGGATCCTGGTAATAGCGCAACTTCTGGGCGCGGATCGGCGGCAACCCCGAAACAAGGATTAATTCATCAGCTTGCGGCAACTGCATCACTTCGCCAGGCGTCAGCAGCGGGCGAGCAGTCTCCTGGCGACTGACCATGACGTGCGAAAGCCAGGGCGCCAGCCGGTGGCCGGCGTAGTTGCGCATGGACCTGAGTTCCGTCGCCGTACCGAGCGCATCCGATATGCGTTTGGCCGTGCGCTCGTCGTTGGAGGAAAAGGCAATGCGCACATGGCAATTGTCGAGAATGGCGTTGTTCTCGCCATAGGCTTTGGAGATCTGGTTCAAGGATTGCGCGATCAGATACGCGCGGATGCCGTAACCCGCCATGAAGGCGAGCGCGGTCTCGAAGAAGTCGAGGCGACCAAGAGCCGGAAATTCGTCTAGCATCATGAGCAGTTGGTACTTGCGGCTTTTCTTCGGGTCACCTTCCAGCCGCTCCGTCAGTCGCCTGCCGATCTGATTGAGCACCAGTCGCACCAGTGGCTTGGTGCGCGAGATATCCGATGGCGGCACCACTAGATAGAGCGACATCGGTCGTTCCGCATCCATGAGATCGGCAATGCGCCAGTCGCAGGCCGATGTTGCCGAGGCAACCGTCGGATCACGATAGAGCCCGAGAAATGACATTGCGGTCGAGAGAACGCCAGAACGCTCGTTCTCTGACTTGTTCAGCACCTCGCGAGCCGCCGAGGCCACGACGGGATGGACCCGAGGTGTGTCCGCCGTGCCGAGGTGGTTGGTGGTCATCATCCGCAGCAGTGTCGCGGCAAACGAGCGTTGCGGATCCGACAGGAAAGTGGCGACGCGCGCGAGCGTCTTTTCTTCTTCCGCGTAGAGCACGTGCAAGATGGCCCCGACCAAGAGTGAATGACTAGTCTTCTCCCAATGATTCCGCCGCTCCAGCGCGCCTTCCGGATCGACGAGAATGTCCGCGATGTTCTGAACGTCGCGGACCTCATCTGAACCCCTGCGCACTTCCAGCAGCGGGTTATAGCGCGCCGATCTCGAGTCGGTCGGATTGAACAGGAGGCAGAAAGAGAACTTCGACCGCCAGCCGGAAGTCAGCTGCCAGTTCTCGCCTTTGATGTCGTGAATGACGGCCGAGCCGGTCCAGGAAAGAAGCGTTGGAACGACCAATCCCACGCCCTTGCCCGAACGTGTCGGCGCAAAGGCCATGACATGTTCCGGCCCGTCATGTCGCAGATAGTGATCCTTCAGTTTGCCAAGGAAAACGCCGGCCGGCTCAAACAGGCCTGCCTTCTCGATTTCCCGAGCCGCGGCCCATCGTGAGGAACCGTAGGTGGTGACCAACCCCCTCTGCCGCGCGCGCCAGAGGGAGCCAGCTATTGCGGCCGCACACCCCAAGAATCCGCTGGCTCCGGCAAGCATGCCGGCCTTGTCGAAGACCTCAGGCGCATAGGCGTCGAATTGAAACCACCATTCGAACAGTTTCCACGGCTTGTAGATTGGCCAGGCCGCGGCAAACCATGGCGCGCCAAGCTGCGGCTGATACTCCAGCATGTGGGCGCACCATTGCGTTGCCGCCCATACGCCAACGATGACGATGGCGAACACAACGACTATCTGGCCGACAAGGAGCTTCGTCGGTGTCACGGGCACAGCCTCCACTGTTTGGTAGTAGATGGAAGCAGCATGACGTGACGTTTCAGAATATCGAAGATACCCAATATACGCGCCCGTGCGATGCAGTGAACGTTGCAGGCTTGGCAGACTGGGGCGCCAAGAAGTGTCATCGCGAAGGCGACGAGCGAATGACTTGTTTTGGGCCGTTACCGGCCTAGCGGGCTTCGGGCTAGGATTTGCGATAAGCTGCCGTTCTGGAGCGACCTCATTGCGTTACTCGCCGTCAAATTCGAGAACCAAGATAGTGGCCGCCCGTCGACGTCACGCTTGGCGAACTTCTGTCGACACAACTCCTTCAGTCGCGTCTCTCAGGGGAAACGCGCGCTGATCAGCCGCTGCCCCAGCGCAGATTCCCGGGCTGAGCGACGTTTTTTCGCAAGGCAACCTCGTTTGGACTTGAGCTTCGACGCCTTGGACTGCCTTCTGGCCTACAGCGGAAGGGCCAACCCAAGGTCGGAGTATATCGGCCCGAGTTCCTCATCGGTAAATAAACCCGGCGAGGTGGCGATGCTCGGAAAATTGCCCACCACGAAATAGAGCAACAAGATCGAGGGCAAGGCGAACAGGGTCTGGTCCTGTCGCCGGCCCTTGATGCGCTCCATGATGAAATCCTTGGTGTTCAGCCATAGGAGGATGTCTTCAATTGAGCTCTCGCCGGCCAGTGGGAGGTACGCTTCGATCAACTCACCGTCGAGAGTGGTGACAGTCGCGTCCATGCCCACCTTGTCTCCGTAGTACACGGACAAGGCGTCGATCAGTGCCTTGACGCTCTTGACCGATGCGTCGATGAGGTTGCCGACTTGGCGGAAGTAGTCGTCAGTCGCTTCGATTAACGCCATCGCCTTTGCCGCAGCCCGCATCATCTCAGGGGTCGATTTGACGCTTGGTTTGTAGATTGTGTCGTGGGTGACTTCGCTGAAGGCATGCTGCAGCAGCGTGCGGACCTGGATCTCGCACGGAATGTCCAGCGGCATAGGGACGCCCTCGAAGACGACCCCCGCTTTTGCCCGAACCACGTAGTGGACCGACTGGTACCCGAACTCCCAAGGCTTGCGAGCTCGCTCCTCAGCGAAGTCCCGGGCCTTTTCCCAGAACCAGTATCCGTCGCCGGATTCGGTGATCGCCTTCTCGACGATGGGTATTTCGTCGGAAGTGAGCACGACGAAGCGGATGCCCACCTTGTCCTCGATGTCGTCATACGGACTTGCATAGCCCTTGCCGCGATAGAGAGCCTTCTGGATAAGCGACTTGCTCTCCTTCAGCCTATGCTTAACCGGAAGGCGCAAGAACAGGTCCGGCGCTTTCACCTGGGTCGAGAGCCCATCGATGACCGCGTGGATGATGAACCTGCCCCAGGCATCGTAGTATTGCTGCTCCGCCTCCCAGCGCCGCAGGATCTCGAACTCGGTCGTCATAGCTGTTCGGTGACTGGCCTGCGGACCGTGATCCTGGTCCAGCTTGCAGCCTCGCCTTCGGAAACATCGCCTGCCGGCACATCCTCGAATGTCACGGTGCCATTCCGTATCGCGTCCGGGGACGCAGAGAACTCGATGTCTGGACCGAACTTGTACTTCCGGCGCCGCAACCTTCCACCCATCTCGCTGATGTCCCGAACCACGGCTCTATTGGTCGGGAATTTCTTGGCTTCGAGGAACTTGTTAAACGGGTCGCGCAATTCGGGTGGCAGATACGTGTCGCCGAACTGTTGCGAGGTGAACGTGGGTGCCTGATCTACCTTGACGAAGGCGAACAGCGCGTCGCCCAGGTCCCTTCGGAGATCTCGGTCATTTACCAAGGTGCGAACGAATTCCTTCGTGAGGTCGAAGAACTTCGCGGTTTCGTATTTCCCGCTCTCAGGAAAGGCGCAGCCAAGAAAGCCGTCGTAGAAATATACGGCCGCGTTCTCTCGGCGGGCGGCGGTGATATTGCTGTCAAATACGAAGCATCGCCAATTTGTGCTCGCCGCGACAGCGGCATCTTCAGAGATGAACAGAGCAAGCTTGTAAAGTCTCGTGGCTGGCGTCAGGAAGATGTTCTCGAGGAATTCGGTCACAATTTTTGCCGCAGCCAGTCGGCGTTGAAAGCCGGACTGCATCTCCGCTTTAATCACCCCTAAGAAGGGCTTTCCGTCGCCACCGACTTTCCCATCGAAGACTAGAAGCATTCCACCGGGAATCCCTCGTGATTTCTGTGCGTCAGCGAGGGCATCGGCCATGTGATTGGAGATGCTGGGGAAGTCGGTGTCGGTTGCGAGAACAAGACGTCGAGCAGTCCCAACCACGCTCGCGTCATCGGTCTTCACTATCTGCATCTCTATGCTCTTGGACTGTGCGGAGAGCGCGTCAGTGATACGCATCCCAAAATGGCTGAGAGCCTTGGCATCCAGTACTTCGAGATCCTTGCCGTAGGATGGCGGCACTACATTGGGCCCGTCTTTCCTCTGGAATACCTCATGCATAACGACTCGGCCGATAGAAAGATTCTCTACAAGCAAAACTCGATCCCCTTCGAAGATATTGAAGAATATTATTCTGAGCGGGTTAAGGAAGGATATCAGATCAAAGCATGAACACAAGGGTCGCCGACGTAGGAGGGGTACGAAGGGCGGCCGCTACACGGCCGCCATTCGTTTCAAGGGATCATAAAATGGGACAGGAAAAGCGAGTCTTCTTGATTAAGTAAACGCTAATGTATCGTCGATGCGGCAACGTATGCCGGCTGCTTTCGCAGAAGCCAGGGCGAGATTGTTCCGAAGAAAACAACGCGGGGAAATTGGTTCTCCTACGACGGCGATGCTTGTATGGTTTGTCTGTGGGAGGAACTATGAGCTACTGGAAAACAAAGCTGGCAGCCGCCAGCAACATCCGTCTTTACGCGCGCGGCGAAGGCTGGCGCTCGCATGACGACGTGAAGAGCGACAAGGGGGAAGTTGTAGATCGCGGCAGCAGCCGCGCTATCGAGGATCTGCTTACCTCTGCCCTGAACGCATCGAACCTTGTTCTGCTCACCGGTGCCGGATCGTCTTTTTGCGCGAGGAATGCAGCCCAGGGCGCAAAGCAAGCCCCAAGCATGCTCAATCTGTGGGACGGGGTCGTCACAGCGGCAACGCAGGAGACGGTCAACAAGATCGCCGCTCTTATGCCGAATGCCAAGGCGGTGGTTGCAGCGAAGAATATTGAGAAATTTCTATCCCACTGCAAAATTTATCTCGAACTCTTCGGCGTGGAAAAAGCGAAAGACGTTGCCGAATTTATCGGGCTTGCAGAAAAGACGATCGCCCTGAGCGTCGATTTCGTTGACGAGGCCACCGACCTGAGCGCCCATCAAGCGATCATCCGAAAAATCGCCCGGCGGGGCGTGCGCAAGCCGCGCACCCGCATATTCACGACCAACTATGATCTAGCCTTCGAGTACGCCGCTCGCGCGCTCCGTTTTACGATGATCGACGGCTTCTCCCACTCTTTGCCACAGGTCTATGATCGTGGTCATTTCGTCCACGACATCGTCAGGCGAGATGCCGGCAGGGATAGCCCGGATTACATCGAAAATGTTTTCCACCTTCACAAATTGCACGGCTCCATAGATTGGCGGCGCAAAGGTGCGGAGCTTGTCCGCTCCAGAAGCGATGACGACGGCCCGGCGGCGTTGATCTACCCACGCGACAGCAAATACCAGGAGGCGTTCGAAACGCCTTTTCTTGATATGATGGGAGCCCTGCAAAGCGCTTTGCGAGAGCCCGATACGGCCGTCATCATCTCCGGTTTCGGGTTCAATGACGATCATATAACCAAGCCCATACTTGCCGCTGTGGAGGCAAATATGAGCCTGCGCGTCATCGTCTGCGACCTTGCATACATCGCCGACGGCGAGCTCGAGACCAAAGCGCATATCCTACCGGCCGATACACTCGCACGTCCCGGTGCGAGCGCGTCTTTTGGAACTTTCAAGCGCCTCGTCGACATAGGTGATCAAAGGCTCTCACTTCTGAACGGCCGCTTTGATGATCTCGCGCAAGCCCTCCCCGATCTCGTTGCTCAGACCGAGCGAGAGCGGCATATGGAGCGCCTCAAGATCCTGAATAACCCGGCCGGGTCGTGATCATGCAAAGCCTTGTCGATCCCGATCGCTATGTCGGAACCATTACCGTTGTGGGTGCCTCGATTGCACAGGCCAATCTTCCGCAGGCGACGGCCCGCCCGGAACGACGCGCGCTCGCGCGAGGCGCTGTCGGTGACTTCGTTTTCATCGACTGCGAGAGCATCAAGCTTCTGGGGCGCATCATCGAAGTCAAGCTCCCGGACAATGAGCGGCTGAGCGTGGAACCCGCGATGGGAAGCCCGCCGGAACCTCATCCCGTCGGTCGAATTCAACTGCTCGCATCTGTCGATCAGAAAAACCAGAAGCTTGTTCGCGGCTTACGAGCGCATCCTCGCATTGGCGATGCCGTTTATCTCGCGCAACCAAAATTGTTCGGTGACCTCGCCGCTAACTCGCTTTCGGGAAGCGATCAGTTGTCGATCGATCTTGGCTTGCTAAGCGCCGGCGGCGGCATCCATCTGAAATTGCCGCCCGAAAAACTGTTCGGACGGCATTGCGGTGTCTTCGGGGCCACGGGCGGCGGCAAGAGCTGGACAATTGCCGCCATCCTCGATCAGATCAAGGCAGCCGGCGGAAAGTGCATTCTCTTTGATCCGACGGGAGAATTCGCAAGCTTGCCGTCCGTCACGAAGCACTATGCTTTCAACGATGAAGAAGGCACCCAGCCGGTTCATTTTCCCTACACGCAGACGACGGAAGAGGATTTGTTTGCCCTCTTCCGTCCGTCTGGACAATCGCAAGGCCCCAAACTCAGGGAGGCTATGCGAAGCCTGAAGCTTTTGCGGGTGTGCGGGGGAATCGCGCCGGAAGGCGTAGTTTTCAGCACGCGGGGGACGGTTGAAAAGACCAATCGACCCCGCGCTCCATTTTTCAATGCGCTCGACGCGCACCGGGACGCGATAAATTCGCCGTTCTGCGACTTCCGGATAACAAGTCTCGCCGAACAGGTTACGGCGGAATGCGTCTGGTCAACGGGGAACAATACCGACAACTGGGGTGGTCCGGACAGTTCGGTTGCGCATTGCGAGACGCTTGTGGCCCGCATCAGAACGCTGATCACCACGCATCAGTTATCCTGCCTCTTCGGCACGGCAGGCCAATCGCTGGTGAAAGTTCTTACCGACTTTTTTGAGAACGATGCGGATGACATTATCCGCATCTCCTTCCGCTCCGTACATTTCGAGCACAACACTCGAGAAATCCTTCTCAACGTCATCGGCCGGTATCTTCTCGGCGAAGCGAGAAAGGGATCGTTCCGAACGCGGCCCGTCATCGTGGCGCTCGATGAAGCGCATCAGTTCCTCGGGCGGACCGTAGGAGATGAGTACGCAAGCGTGCGGCTGGAATCTTTTGGCATTATCGCCAAGGAAGGCCGTAAATACGGGCTGACATCGATCATGGCGACACAGCGCCCGAGGGACATTCCGCACGATGTCTTAAGTCAGCTCGGAACGCTGATCGTGCATCGCCTGACCAACGATGAGGATCGGCAGGCTGTCGAACGGTCCTGCGGCGATCTAGACAAGAACGCCGCCATGTTTATCCCGACGCTCGCTCCTGGCGAGGCCATCATTGTAGGACCTGACCTGCCTGCCCCTATGCCGATCCAGATTCACGAGCCCCGCATTCCACCAGATTCGAGGGGACCCGACTACAACAAGTTCTGGAAAGAGCGCAAAGCGAAACCTGCCGACCCCGCGAGCGAGGATGAGCTTTTGGTATGAACGGTCACGGGAAGCTTGTGGCGCGCTATCAGCGGACGTTAAAGCGGGTCGTCGATCTTCGCACCATGCAGACAATCTCCTCCGATGAGCTGATGGCCGCCGACCCCGACCGCTATCATGAGATACGCAGGACCGCGACGCGCGCGCGCAACGAGAAGACAAATGTCTTCGTTTGCGAGAATTGCGGCTATGCGGTCTATGCTCCGCGGGAGCCGCGAACACGCCTGCCCTATTGGCGTCATAGGAAAGGAGCGCCGAGAGATTGTCCTTGGTGGACGGGCGATCCTTCATCCCTTGACGAGGTGAATGCGAGCCAGTTCCAAGGTGCGCAGGAAAGCCCGCTTCACCTGAAGATCAAGAACACGATCGCAGAGCTGATGAAGGCCGATCCGCTTACGGAAGTGGGTTCGGTGGTGATCGACGAATATCTCGTCACGGGAGACGGGCGCCGTCGCCCCGACGTTCGCGCCATATACGCCGGTAAGCCTATCGCTGTCGAAGTGCAACTGGCGACGACGCAGATGCCGATTATCGACGCGCGGGAGAACTTTTACGAGCGCGAAGGCCGGCACCTGATTTGGCTGACATGGAACTTCCTGCCGGTGGAACGATCCCGGATGCTCACGGCCTTCGAGGATATATTCTACTCCCACAACAAGAACCTCTTTTCGTTCGACGAGGAAGTTCTAGCCGCCTCAATGGCGGACGGAGGGGCACGCGTGCGTGCCTTTTGGGAAGGCGGAGCCGGGTGGGAGTCGAAGGTCATTCGACTTACGGAATTAACCTGGCCCGCAACGGGACTGCCGTTCGCCGTTGCGCCGCGTCCGCCCTGGCACGAAGATTTCCGGTCACGATGGCTGGCTGCCACATCAGAGAACGGCACGCGTTATCCGGATCGTATCCACTTGCTCGATGAGCTGGCCGGAAAATTAAATCTCGAGGGCGTCAATGGCACCGCATTGAGCGAGGCAGATTTCGAATCCCTCCTCAATTGCGTGCTCTCCTTCGTCCTCAAACTGCCCATCGGTTCGAGACAGCGCAATCTGGTGGAGGTGATCAACACATTTCTGGCGGGCTCGCGCCGGCACGGCTTTGCCAGAGTTATGCGAAAAGTGGTCGTCTCCACGGGCGAGGGAGAATTGCTGGAGCGAACGAGTGTGAGGGAGAAGTTTGCCAAAGCCGAGCAGGAGCTTCAGGATGGACCAGAGACGGTCACTGGCCGTATCGCCTTGATGCTATTTCCGGAGCTTTTCCCGAAAAGCGCCATTGCCCCGAAGAAATAGCAAGCTGCGCCGATGGTGACGGGAGGGCCGCGATCTCCTGGCGCAGTGGTTCAGCGACGAGACGCTGATCATGGGAGTGTCAGAGAGTTCGAAGTCTCGATGATGCCGATCGAACGGCCATCTCATTCGTCTAAGATTCGGTGACGACCCTTGTCTGTCACAGTTCGACTGGCGTTGCCCCGAACGCCTGCTTTCGGGCCCTTTAACAATTGACGCCATGCCGAGTATGTAACGCAAGGCAGCCCTGGCTCATTCGGCGGCAACCGTTCCAAGCTTCGGTAAATGACTTGACGTTTTTTGTGGCTGAAGGCAATTTGGTGACGGCCTCCCGCACAGGCCAGTGTGCCCACCATGCAAAGCCTCGCAGTGCGCTGTCGCTGAGATCAAACCAACCATTCCCTCCCGGGACGGGTCTGTCAGCAGTGGGCACATGTTGGATCCGTTACCACGATAGGAATGGATCATGAGCAATTGCGATCAACTGAAACAACTGAAGACCGCTGCGCGAAACATTGCCCGCGCTAGGCGAATAAAACACATAGGCGCGTTGGAACTGATTGCGGACGCATTGGGCTGCCCACATTGGAACGCCCTGACAAATGCAGAAAGGAAGGGATGGCGTCCGTCTGAGGCGGATCTGGCTATCGCTCGAGCGCTGGTGCTTGCCGAAAATCCGCTGATTTCCATAGATACTGATCCTTGGAGCGTGCTTGGCCCTGATAAGTTCGAGGGCGAACTGCAAGGGCACAGCTATCGGGTGAGCACGCAGTCGGACGATGTCCGCATGTGGGGACGAGGTTGGGAGGTGACCTTACCCGAGGCTCCCTTAGCTCCTGCTCGTTTTCGAGTAACAGATCGGAGGCTCAAAGCGAACCCGATTGACGACACAAACTTCCGAAAGGCCGCGCTCGAAATAGCTTCGGGTTGGCGCAGGCTGGTTCACGCGCGAATCGCCTCAGACTGGCCGCGTCGATCAACCGTACCAGACGGCGCCGGACGTGCCGAGCACCCCCTAGGTCATGAGGTAAGCGACATCTGGTTTTGCTTGCATTGCGACCAGTCGTCTACCGGGGTTGAGGTTGCCGCGAACCTTTTTCACTGCCCGCGCTGCTTGGCATCGCCCCTTGACATTCACGCATCTCCTTGGTGGCAAGCTGATGTGACAAAGTAAACGCCGAGACTACAAACTATCCTACTATTCACAGGTCTTGCTGTGCCATGACATGGCGCAGCAAGACTGTCGTGGCATAGAGCGCGCACCATGCGGCGCCCTGCAAAAAAGTTCACAGATGGAAGTTTGGCCTTATCGGTAACCGATCAGGATTCGGTTAACGCGACAATCTTCCCATAGGCAACCGTTCGGCTCCGCGGCGGTAGCCGCTGCAGTGGTCCGCACTGACATGCTTCGCCCTTTATCAATCGAGGCAGCTCGTGCGGGTGCTCGATGACTGGGATTCTCCGGTAGCGCCCAACCACCTCTCTTAGGCAGGCAGGGCCAGCGTTGATCTGATCTCAGGTGCTGGCTTTCCCATGGCCCCCCAACCTGGACATCGGCCTGCACGTCTTCGCCAGTTCTCCTCGCAGCGGGCACCTTAACTCACGGACGGTAGGGAAAGGACCGAAAAGGCCGTAAGTACTCACTCCATGCTAGACATTTCTGCTCTTAGTGCGAGCGGAATGTTGCTTTCCGATGACAGACCAAGCTACGCTCTCTCTATTCGGCGGATTCGTCGACATTTCGGGGGAGGGGTGATTGGTTGAACTTCGTATGGCCGGCAAAAATTTGCCGGCAGTCTTGAGGGATGTCGTCGACTACAGAAAATCAGGTTTGAGCCTGAATCACGTTGTAGGATGCCCTCTCGACTGCGGCTATTGCGTGCGCCATCTATTCGACAATTATGACATGAAAAAACCCCACTTGGTTATGTCGGACGACAATGCCGTCGAAACCTTGGTGACCCACTGGGCCTTTCGGGCCAACACCACGCCGCTTCAGATATTCAACAGAGCGACCGACCCCTTTCTGCCCGGCGTCAAAGACCACCTCTTCGCCTGCCTCGAGGTGTTGGATGCCAAGGGGCTGTCGAACCCAATGCTAGTAATCACGCGTTGGCATATCGGATCGGACGATGTCGCTCGACTTGAACGTCTATCCAATCTGCGCGTTACTGTGCTGATCACTTGGTCCGGTATTGATGACCAGCGCATAGAACCCGTTGACAGCGCAATCGCAGAGCAATCATTGTCCACTCTTGCCAGCCATAAAAGACGGACTAAGTCGGTCCTCTATTGGAGACCGTTGATAGCGGGACTCAACGATACCGATCGGCATCTGCGCCGCGCAAATGAGCTAGCCGAAATGGCAGATGCCACCGCCTTCACCGGCCTTTTCTATAGGGCACAGATAAAGGCCCACTTTGAGGCCGCAGGCGTGCCCGAAATGTATGACACCATTGCACGCCGCAAGATCTTACCGCGAGAACTGGAGCTGAAAATAATCGCCGCGTTCGGGATGCGGCCCTTGTTCCGAAAGACCTCGTGTGCAGTCGCGTTCGCCCATGGTATCGCGGACTATAATGGCCATTTCGGGATTCGCGAAGTTTGCGATATTTGTCCGGCCCGACAATTGGCGATATGCGCACGGCATCACGCGAGGCCAGATCCCGAAACTGTCACAGCCCTTGCGGCCTCTGTCGGTTTGGACACTTCCGATATTCGCATCAGCGAACGGAACATCGAAGTTCTCGGTAGCCAGGAGCAGCAGCGGTACTTTATGCAGCATGCACTGAATTATCAGGTCCATGATCGAGCGCAGCCGCATCACCATGGCAGACACGGCAGAGCGGAAGTCGGATGGGAATAGAGCACGAGACTTTTTTCGTGATGGATGTCGAAGGGAGCGGAGCCACTCCACCTGAAATCGTTGAGCTTGCCATCACGCCAATCAGCGAGCTCAAAATCGGTGCGCGGCGGTGGGAATGGCGCGTGCAACCGAATGGACCAATAGCACCCGCTGCAACGCGGATCCACGGCATTACGCAAGACGACGTTGCTGAGGCGCCTTCGATTGACGATATCGCCGGCGAGATAATGACTTGGACGGATGGACAGAGAATCATTGGCCACAACGTTCGCGTGGAGCTCGAAACCATTTCCAGATCGATTCCCGACTGGAAGCCTTCAATGGCAATCGACACGCTTCGGTTGGCGAAGGCCACTCGTCCAGGGATGACATCCTATGGGCTCGAGAATCTCAGTCAGGCTCTGAACATTTCGGAAGAAGCGGAGCGACTTACCGGAGGACGCCATCACTCGGCAGCCTTCGATACCGTGGCCACCGCGCTTCTGTTCATCGAACTTGTCTCAAGCATTCCTGCCAACTCAAGAATGACGGCTTTAATGGAGGCCGATATTCTCAACAAACGCCAAGGGGTGCTGTTGTGAAAAAGCCTGCCTTCATGATCGGAATCGCTGGGACACATTCAACCGGCAAATCTACTTTTGTCTCCAGAGTAGCCGAAACACTCGAAGGTCGCGGCTTGAGCGTAGGCCAGATCGGTGATCTCGCTACCAAGGCACGCGATGCAGGCCTTCCTATCCTTAGCGATCACACATATGAAAGCACGTTGTGGATCATCGCCGAAGGGATGCGGCAGGAGGCCGAGGCGTTGCTTTCGAGCGACGTCGTACTGGTCGATCGTCCGGTGCCGGACGCCTTGGGCTACCTCACGGCGGCTCTGGAGGTTTCATCCCGCAGGATCAGTCGGGAACGACTTTCAGAATTGCAGACAATTGTCGCTGCCCATGCCACACGGTACGATCTGCTAATCATCACCGAGTTGGACCATGCCATTCCACTTGGTCCAGAGCGCGACACAAACGCGATCTTTCGATTAGCCGCAGGCCAGCATGTAACGGCTGTGATCGATCAGGTCCGGCCCCAAGCCATTCGCATGACATCAAAAAATGTCGACGAGGTGGTGGCTGGTGCCGTCGAAAAGGCTGTTGGCAATTTCAGCAAAGGAGGTTGTTGATGTCCTTGTTGAAGGTTCGAACAACCATAGTCACGATTATCAAGTCCGCCGCCAAAGGCGGTGATATCAGCACAAAAACTTTGATCGAAGCGCTGCGAAAAGATTATGCTGCGATCATTTCAACCGCACAGTCAGAACTCGAAACCATCGCGTTGACCAAGATTGTAAACGAAGTTGCCCGCCGGCGTGTCCGGGAGGTGCCAGGTCAGAGCGAGCTTTTCGGTGGCTACTCCGGCATCTGGCAGACCATTGTCGTCAAAAGCCGCGGACCAGACGGCAAACTGCGATATGAACCTAAGGCAATAAATGTTGCTTCGCCCGAAGAGGTTGAAGCCTGGCTGCAAGAACACACGCAACCATCTGGAAGCACCTGGGACTGGGCTTCGGGAATACCCTGTTCTCTATCGCCGCAGTCAGCCAGAGAAATTTTCTGGTATGCGCCGTATGCTAGAGGATGCAAGGAAGGTTGGTGGGGCCAAGGGCGCCACTATCGGCAGCCTCCTGGCTGAGAAGCGCCGCCGAGAGCTGGCCGCGGAGTAGCTCACAGCCTTAAGATTCATGAGCCTCGGAGTAGCGCCAAGGCATTAGCGGTTCTAGGACATCCAGCTGAGCTGTTTGCCTTTCAACATCGCCCGCGCACACGACGAGGCGTTCGGGATCGACACGCCGCGCATCCGGACTGCCGCTCGCGACCGGCAGGTCTAGGAGCAACTGAGCGAGTAGGCATCATCCTCTTGTGCAATCCGCCCGGCGACTCATGGAGATCTTTGCATGTCAGTCGGCCATCCGCATGCTCTAGGGTTGTGTGCGTCAAGTTCTGCAAAATGGGGCGGCCATGATGCTGGTCATGCGGCTTGGCGCAGAGCGAGCTTTTTGTGCTCGCGCAGGTCGTCCATGTTGATGTATCGGTTGGCCTCCATCCAGTTTTCATTGATCTCGACGGCCAAGGGCCCTGACCAGGCGCAGGCAGCTTTCGGTATTGGGGAAGATGCGCACGACATAGGTGCGCCGGCGGATTTCCTCGTTGAGCCGCTCCAGCATGTTGGTGGATTTGAGATGCTTGTGGTGTTGTCTCGGCAGCCTGAAGAAGGTCAGGGTTTGTTCGATGGCATCCTCGGCCCCGCCTGTCAGACGCGGATAGCGGGCCGACCATTTGGCAAGCCATGCGGCAAGATCAGCCCTGGCCTCTGCGAGATCGCGCCGGTCGTAGAGCCAGCGCAATTCCTGCAGGCAGTCGTCGCCGTGCTTCCTGGGCAGATGATCGAGCGCGTTCCTGAGGAAGTGCACGTAGCAGCGTTGCCAGGCGGCTTCGGGGATCACCTCGCCGATCGCTGCCACCAGGCCGGCGTGATCGTCGGACACAACCAACTCGATGCCCTTGAGGCCGCGCGCCTTGAGGCCGACGAGGAAGTCCCTCCAGGCCGAGCGGCTCTCGCGATTGGCCATCTCCACGGCCAGGATCTGGCGCCTTCCGTCCCAGTCGATACCGACCGCGATCAGCACCGCCTGGCTCATGACAACACCGGCTTCACGCACCTTCTCGTAGCGCGCATCTAGGATGAGGTAAGGAAACGGCTCTTGAAGGGGGCGCCTGGCAAAGGCAGCGAGGCTCTCGTCCAGCCGCTTGTTGATGGCCGAGATCGACGAAGCCGAGAAGGCATGGCCGCACAGTTCTTCCGTGATCGCCTTCACCTTGCGGGTCGACACGCCCTGCACGAACATCTCGGCCAGGCGTCGCCACCAAGGCCCGCTCGGAACGCTGGTAGCGCTCGAACAGCTCGGTGGAGAAGCGCCCGGCACGGTCTTGCGGAACGCAGCTCGAGCTTGCCGACGCGCGTCACAAGGGTGCGGCCGTAATAGCCCGAGCGGTCGCCGCCTATCGACTTGACGCGAAGGCGAACTGGGATGAGTTCCCATCCGCGGCACTAAGGCGGATGATCACGATAACGGGTTGAACGATGGCACTCGCTAACTTCATTGACCGCGCCGCCACGGCAGCTTCTCAGGTGCTGGCCGACTTTCATCTATGCGACTTCAAAGCAGCCCTCGAAAAGCAGGTTGTGGCTGTGGCCTTCGACAGCCAAGCCGCTTCGTGTGCAGAGGGCCAGGCGACGCTTGACCTTACGGTCAGGTTGCTTGCCAGACTGTATCCGGTCTGGCCATACTCCCCCTGGATATGGCCGCGAGCTCTCAAGCCCAAGCGCTCGAGCGCTTGGCAAAGTCGATCAATCCAAAAATCAGCATCCGGCGTTCCGGCAAGTATGCGACGGTCTGTGTAGCTGCAGGCGCGGTGCACCCATCACTTCGGTGCCCAATGTTTTTCATGGGATCCCAGGGTTGGGCGGCAAAGCTGTCGCGTACGGACCCGGTGGGCTCAGGCTCGAGCTTGCTGCCCTATGGAGCTGGCGCCGCAAGCTGCTTCGCCGCGACCAACGTCTTTCGAACCATCTTTGCTTCCCAGCTGACCGGCGCCGAGCTGGACGAGAACATCGACCTCTCTTTATGCACCTACAACAAGAGCAACGCCGGCGATTCCAGCCCCTTAAATTTCCCTGTCGACCTTGGCGAAACGCACCTCGTTGGGCTCGGCGCGATAGGGATGGCTCGCTCTGGGCGCTGGCGAGGCAATCCGGTCTGTCGGGGCGCCTGCATGTAGTTGATCACGAAGCTATCGAACTCTCAAACCTGCAGCGCTACGTGTTGGCAGGTCAGGCGGAGGTCGGTCTCTCTAAGGCGGCCCTCGCGACCAACGCCCTTCGGTCCACCGCCCTTGAAGTCGAGGCGCACCCTATGAAGTGGGCAGAATATGTTGCGCGCCGGGGCGATTGGGTATTCGACCGAGTGGGTGTGGCGCTTGACACCGCCGCCGACCGTCTAGCTGTCCAAGGTGCTCTGCCCCGATGGATCGCGAACGCCTGGACTCAGGAGCAAGATCTAGGCATCTCGCGGCATGGTTTCGATGACGGCCAGGCTTGCCTTTGCTGCATGTACATGCCGACCGGGAAATCCAAGGACGAACACCAACTGGTCGCGGAGGAACTCGGAATGCCGGAAGCACACGAGTAGGTAAAAACGCTCCTGCAGACCAATACCGGAGTCCCTAATGAGTTTCGTAGCTCGGGTGGCTACGGCAATGGCTGTGCCGTTTGAGCCGCTCGCCGCGTTTGTTGGCCAGCCCCTCCGTTCCTTTTATCAGCAGGTTATCTGCGGCGGCCTGGTGTTCCAGCTTAGCGATGGAAGTCGTCTCGTTCGAACCGAGGTTCCGATGGCCTTTCAATCAGCGCTTGCCGGGATCATGCTTGCCGCAGACCTGGTCAAGGATAGTGGGGGTTTTCCAATGAGTCCGACGACCAGCACTCGCGTGAATCTACTGCGCGCCCTTGGTTCTCACCTCCATGATCCGAAAGCCAAAGATTCCAGCGGCCGCTGCATCTGCAGCGATGAGGATTTCGTTGCCGCCTACAGGCTGAAATACGGCTGTGCCGTTGAACAGCTGAGCAACGGGTCCGCCTAAGAAAGATCTGAAGTCTTCGTTACCGTGGACGGCGCGCTGTCAAGCGCTCACCGATGTTTTCGACCACGATCGAGTGCCTCATGAGAGTGCGGGGCGGATACCATGACACCCTCGGCCCGCTGCTTGCCAATGTCAGGCCCAGAACCCACGACAGAGATCCTTGAGCGACGCCTCGTCGTTTAACTTTTTGTACTGTTATCTACGTTCGACCATATTCGTCGTCGAAGCGAACGATATCATCCTCGGCGAGATAATCGCCGCTCTGCACTTCAATGATCACCAGGTCAATTCTGCCTGGGTTCTCGAGCCGATGCTTATGGCCGCAGGGGATGTAAGTAGATTCGTTTGTCCTCAGGAACAACTCCTGCTCGCCATTGACGATCTTGGCGGAGCCGCTGACCACGACCCAGTGCTCCGAGCGATGATAGTGCATCTGCAGGCTCAACTGGCGACCGGGCTTCACCTCGATGCGTTTGATCTTGAAGCGCTCGCCTTCCTCCAGAACCGTATAGGAACCCCAGGGCCGGTGTACCGTGCTATGGACCAGATGAGCTTCATGTCCCGAAGCCTTGAGGCCCTCGAAGAGCTTCTTAACGTCCTGAACGCGGTCGCGGGATGTGACAAGCAAAGCGTCCGGGGAATCCACGATCACCAGATCGCTTACGCCCACCGTGCCGATGACGCGCTTGTCGGAGCTCACATAGGAGCCGGTCGTGTCGACCATGTGCACATCGCCGCGTATCCTGTTCCCGCTTTCGTCGGGGGCGATCAAATCGGCCATTGCGTTCCAAGATCCGATGTCGTTCCAATCCATGTCGCAGGGAATCACGGCAAGTTTGTTAGTCTTCTCCATGACAGCGTGGTCGAGCGAGATTCGCGGCGCGGAACCGAAATGCTCAGGCGCGAGTTCGATTTTGGCAAAGCCTTGGCATTGACTGGCGCGGCCGTTCTCGTAGCTGTCGGCGACGGCCTGGAGCACCTCGGGACAATGCAAAACCATCTCGTCGAGCATGGTTTGCGCACTGAAGCAGAAGATGCCGGCGTTCCAGAAGAAGCGTTGAGACGCTACATAGGCTTTGGCTGTATCCAGATCCGGTTTTTCAACGAAACGGACGACGTTCTCACCATCTGCTTCGATGTAGCCGAATGCTGTGTCCGGTCTGGTTGGGGTGATGCCCAATGTGGCGATCCGCCCGAGCTTCGCATGTTCCATGGCCAGGCCCATGGCGTCTAGAAACGCAGGCAGGTTGCTAATCAGGTGGTCGGCCGGGAAGACGCACAGGATCGCGTCAGGGCCTTGCGTTGCCCTCGCATGGATCGCGGCTGCAGCCACGGCGGCGGCCGTATCCCGGCCTTCGGGCTCGAGCAGAAAGGTGCGTGGCAGGACCACGGAATCCAGCTCGTCAAATTCGTCCTTGGTCAGGAAGAGGTGTTCCCCGGATGTCACAGCGACGAGTTCCACGACACCTTCTATCGAAGCGGCGCGCAGCACAGTGTGCTGAATGAGAGAATATCCATCCGCTACTTTGAGGAAAGGTTTGGGGTGCGATTGCCTTGAGGCGGGCCATAGCCGCGATCCGGCTCCGCCGCTGATGATCACGGGAATCACTTTCATAACCAACCTCAATTTCGTCTCTGGAGTGATCGCCCGCGTTCTTTCGAGCGTCAGCGTCACGATCGCCGTCGCTCTGGCTTGTCTGCGGCCCCCGCGTAACAGCGAAGTTCTGGCGCGTTGCAGGCGGCGTCAGATGATGACGCTATCGGTAATGTACGACGCCTCCACTGGCGTCGGTGAGAAATGCGCATTCAATTATGCCTGTTGGTTGCGTCTGCCGAATTGCGCAGGTGGCGGGTCTTAACTGAGATCAGAGACTTGGCTGCCTTCTATCAAAGTCAAACGACTTGGCTCTTTCAGATCGAATTCAATTACCCGTGGTGCGAAAAGGCGTGCATATCGTGTAAAGGCGCTCGTCGGGGGAAACCGAATTACGGTATCGCAGCGCCCGAGAAGATACATCTCAACGAGGGCGGAAATTCCGCCGTCAATCCCGAGTGCTGCAGTGTGTAAGGGGCCACCTTGATTGGATCCGAAGTGCTTCGGGACAGTGAGCAGATCGGGAAACCTGGCCGACAGAAGATCCAGCATCCGCGCGCTGTCCGTGCATAAGAACAGCCGCACAGGCCTGGGGTGCGGTAACGCCTTAGCCTTGTCAATTGCAGCGCACACTTGCCGAACGGCGAGCTCCGGATCGGCCCAGTAGGGCGCATGCTCCATGATGTCTTCACCGTTACCGTGCCGAACATGAATTCCGATGATGCTGTGCCCCTCAAAACATTCCTGATAAATGGCATCTATGCGGGCTTGAATTTCTGGCCGAGGCTGGACACTCTGGAACACCTGCCGCTCTGCATCCTCATCGCACCGCCACATCAGACAAGCGTCACACACTACTGTGTTCGCTTCGACATCGTGTTCGGCCTGAAAGAGCTCGCCCAACTCATCGCGCTCTTGGAAAATCTGCTCATCTGGCCGGTAAAGGCACTCGATCGCCGGCCTGTTCCACCACTCCGGGAAGAATGGACCAGGGAAGGAAACGTCGTTGATCCGGTCGTCGGAAATAGCCGGCACGCCAGCGATGTCATTGATCGGCTGGAAGAACACCGGAAACGCATTTGTGAAGGGTTGGTCGAGGTAGCAGGCCCCCCGCCAGTCGATGACTAGAGTTCGTCCCGACCGCTGCGCGTAGCGCCAAGCGGCCGCCAATGACCACAGACAATCACCGAACCCCGTACGCCTCCGAGAGACGACGAACCGGCGCTTTTCCAATCCACTAACATGCATTTTCGGAAATCTCGTTCAGAGAGGAGGTTGCCCGGTTTGGTATCCTTAGTCGACACGTAGACCCTGACGCCGGGCGCTTGGCAGAGGCCGGGCCATAGGGCAGAAGAGCTCACTCAGCACTGCCCACTAATCCCGTGACGCTCGCACAGCTTGAAGCCGATGCCCTCGCTTCCGGTTCAGCCTTCTCTACTGGGCCTCCGCGGCATATGTAAAATCTATTGAGTGGATGCCGGCCATCCATGTGTTGGATGCCATGGTGAAGGGCTCGGCTGACGCGGGCCCGGCCAATAGAGCCGAAACAGCCGGGAAACGCTGCGACACTGCCTGCCGAAGCAAATCATTCCGTCGACGCCGTACGCCAAGGTGCAAGGCTGCATACAGCAACCGGTACCGGGCGAGATGAGGTCGACGGCTCGACGCGCCTGGAGCCAGCTGATCGACAGAATCTGCAGTCGGCTCCCAAAGTTCTGCACGACCTGTGCCGGATGCTGTGGTGAGGGCTCGGGGCCACGAACTTTGTCCTCGCCCCGAACGGAAGCTCGCGCCTCCGACTCCGGGCCGGCGATGCGCTCTCGCTGCTCGGTCAGACCATCCATTCTGTGGATGCACTTTATCCAAACAATCGATTTCACTGATCCAAACAATTCCCATTAGAAGACGCTGAAGCAAGAAAGAAAGGCGTCCTCACTCGCTGATAGATGAGCAAATCAGCTGCAAGGTGCTTGGAGTACAGTCGCTCACGGCGTGAGCTGAGCGGCACTCTGACCGCATGTACGAATCCGTCAGGTTAGCGGCGCAACTCTATTTTGCTGTGACTCCAAGCAAGAGCAGGTGTGCTCGGCTGGCGGACTGTCAATGACGAGCCGCGCGCCGCATCTGTCGAAGTGCTCCATAGAGCACGGGGCGGGCCGCACATTGTGTCGGCGTGGCGAGCCGAAGCCGAAACTTTAAACTTTAATAGAGCAGGAATAGAATGGGTGATAGCAGGAAAGTTGCTCTTATTACGGGCATAACTGGACAGGATGGTGCCTATCTTGCCCGTCTTCTTCTCAAAAAAGGCTACGTCGTTCATGGGATTAAGCGACGTTCCTCTTCCTTCAACACGGGTCGTATCGAAGACCTCTACCAAGACCCGCACGAATCCGATCCGCGCCTAGTCTTGCATTACGGTGATCTCACTGATTCGACTAACCTCATCCGCGTGGTTCAGGAATCTCAGCCAGATGAAATTTACAACTTGGCTGCTCAGAGCCATGTCCAGGTGTCGTTCGAAACACCTGAGTACACAGCGAACGCGGACGGTATCGGTACATTGCGACTTCTTGAGGCGATTCGCCTCCTCGGTCTGACGGACAAGACCCGCTTCTATCAAGCCTCGACTTCAGAGCTATACGGCCTCGTGCAGTCCGTACCGCAGAACGAAACGACGCCCTTTTATCCGCGCAGCCCTTACGCCGCCGCCAAGCTCTACGCCTACTGGATGGTCGTCAATTATCGCGAGGGCTATGGTATGCACGCTTCCAACGGCATTCTTTTTAATCACGAAAGCCCCCTTCGTGGCGAAACTTTTGTGACGCGCAAGATCACACGCGCTGCCGCTGCTATCTACCTGGGCAAGCAGGACAAGCTTTATCTCGGCAATCTCGATGCTCAACGCGATTGGGGCCATGCGCGTGAGTACGTGCGAGGTATGTGGATGATGATGCAGCAGGATCAACCGGATGATTACGTGCTGGCTACGGGTAAAACGACCCCTGTCCGCCAATTCGTCGAGTGGGTCTTCGAAGATGTCGGCGTCGAGATCGAATGGCGTGGCCAGGGAGTCGACGAAAAGGGCTATGATGTAGAGACCGGCAGATGCCTAGTCCAAGTAGACCCACGCTACTTCCGCCCCACGGAAGTCGATCTTCTCCTGGGTGACGCTACCAAGGCGAAGGAGAAGCTCGGTTGGGTGCATGAGACATCCGTGCGCGAGCTTGCCGCGGAAATGGTCCGGGAAGACCTAAAGGTCATGCAGACATCGGTAATAATGAAGGAAGCGTAATGTATGATCTGAAGGGAAAAACCGTGTGGGTCGCGGGCCACAAAGGTATGGTAGGCAGCGCTGTTGTACGCCGCCTCGCGTCTGAAGACTGCAAAGTTGTGGCCGCCCCTCGGGAAGAGCTAGATCTCAAGCGACAGACTGAGGTCGAGAACTTCGTGGCAGTGACGAAACCGGACGCTATTGTCATGGCGGCGGCAAAGGTAGGCGGTATTCTCGCGAACTCTACCTATCCGGTCGACTTTCTTTACGACAATCTGGTGATCGAGTCCAATATCTTCGCGGCAGCCCACGATAACAATGTCGACCGCGTCCTCTTCCTCGGCTCGTCTTGCATCTATCCGAAGATGGCACCCCAGCCGATTCCTGAGAACGCGCTCTTGACCGGGCCACTAGAGCGAACCAACGAATGGTACGCCGTCGCCAAGATCACCGGCATCAAACTGGCTCAAGCCTATCGTCAGCAATATGGCCGCGACTACATCTCGGCTATGCCGACGAATCTCTACGGGCCAGGTGACAATTATGACTTGCAGTCAGGCCACGTCATTCCAGCGCTGATCCGGAAAGCGCATGAAGCTAAGCTCATAAGTGATAAGCAAATCACCATCTGGGGCACGGGCACACCACGCCGGGAATTCATGCACGTGGACGACTGCGCCGACGCATTAGTCTTCCTTCTGAAGAACTACTCTGGCCATGACCACGTCAATCTCGGCTACGGACGGGACATCACGATCCTAGAGCTGACCAGAATGATCTGCGGTGTAGTCGGATTTACTGGGGAGATCGTGCATGATAACTCTAAACCCGACGGCACACCGCGAAAGCTGATGAGCGTCGACAAGCTGCGCACTTTGGGATGGGCGGCAAAGATCAGTCTCATGGAAGGCATCGAGAGTGCCTATCATGCATTTCTGAACGGCAGCTACACCGAACGGCGATAGACAATGAGGATTTGCTGCATCTCAGGCCTGTGGCGCTTTTGCGACCCAGAGCATGAATTGGGACGGAGACAACTCGATTGGCGAGCATTCATGTGAGGCAGCGGCGAGGAGGCCCTGCCGGACCTCAGCGCCATCCGCCCGAATCGTCGCCGTGAATGTCACGGTGCGCTGCCCTTGCTGACGCCGACCGCATCAATCCTCACAAAAGCGTAGCCGTCGAGAACCGAACCCGTCAATGGTAACGAAATGTACTTCTGTTTTTATCGCAGGCATTTGTCGGTAGGCATTCCGAACAGGCCAAGGTTTGAGTAAAAACACGGTCAGCAACGTCGGACTAGGTATGAATTTCGGAACAAGTGGATTACGGGGCCTAGCGACAGAATTGGCAGGAGCCGCCTCTGCCCTATATGCAACGGCATTCGCGACATTCCTGTTGGAATCCGGCCTGGCCAGAATTGGCGACGAGATACTCATAGGGCGCGACTTTCGCGCCTCGAGTCCGGCCATCGCCGCGGTCTGTGCGGCGGCGCTGTCCGCGCTCGGCTTCATCGTGGTCGATTGCGGCGCAGTCCCCACCCCTGCCCTGGCACTGTATGCTCAGGCGCGTAAGAGTGGTTGTTTGATGATCACAGGCTCGCACATTCCGGCCGACCGTAATGGAATAAAATTCTATCGACCCGACGGTGAGATCGACAAAGGTGATGAGCGGGAGATAACGCGCATCGCCTTGCAGTTGGAGAAGCGCGGATACGTCCTTGAAGGTGCTGTTGCACGTCGGCAGCACCGGGAGGCCGAATGCAAGGCCTTGTTCATGGCGCGCAATCGAAAGCTTATGGAGATTAATGCTCTAAAGGGCTTAACGGTGGGCCTATATCAGCACAGCACAGTCGCGCGCGATCTCTTGGTTGACATTCTCTCATATCACTGTGCGACGGTCGTAACCCTGGGACGTTCGGAAGTTTTCATTCCTGTCGACACTGAAGCGGTCTCTGACGAGACTGCTCAACAGTTCAAGCTCTGGGCCAAAGAGCATCGGCTTGATGCGGTCGTCTCGGCAGATGGCGATGGTGACCGCCCACTGGTAGCTGACGACCACGGAGACCCCCTTCGCGGTGATTTGTTAGGCCTGATTACGGCGAACTTCCTGCAAGCGAAGGCAGTCGTCACGCCGGTCACATCAAACTCTGGTATCGAGACCGCAGGTTCTTTTAAAGTCGTGCGTACCAAGGTTGGATCGCCATTTGTTATTGCTGCCATGCTCGATTTGGTTGCGTCGGGTCACGAGCGCGTGGTTGGTTTCGAAGCAAACGGTGGTTTGTTGACCGGCACGGACTTTGACCCGAACGGAACTAAACTGCCAGCGCTACCTACACGCGACAGTTTTCTCCCCATCCTGGCGGCACTTTCCCTTGTTAATACAAGTGGGCAGCCACTGTCGGAGATTGGCAGTTCCTTTCAATTGCCGGCGGCGGCGGCGGATCGCTTGGAAAATTTTTCCGTCGAAAGCAGCACTCGCCTCATGACATACCTTCGTACAGCGGAAACTAACATCGCCGCCTTCGTCGGGTCGATTGGAGTGGTAAGCAAGGTTAGCGATATTGACGGACTTCGTATCACTCTCGCGGATAAGCGTGTCTTGCATTTGCGACCATCCGGAAATGCCCCGGAAATGCGGTGCTACGTCGAAGCCAAAAATCGGGAGGACGCGGAGCTTTTGCTCCGGACTGGATTGAATCGAATTCGTAATTGGACGCAAGGCTAAATAAAAGCCGCCTCCCGTATTCCAGGTGACCCTCGGGGTCGCACAAGCTACTCAAGCGCGATCAGAACGTCCACAGTGTCCCGGCCCCTGTCCGCTTTGAAGCGAACCGGAACGCCCGTGGAAACAGCCGATCCGTACCAGCCATGGAGCATCCGGTAGCTCATGGTCAAGGCAGCGCCTTCCGGTAGCGAACAGCCGGTCCCGCACTGACCGCCTGCGCCGCATGTACGATGGCGTTGGTGTCCAGGCCGTGGTGACGGTATAGGTCCGCAATAGTCCCCGTCTGGCCGAACTGCTCGACCCCGAGCGCCTTCACGCGATGCCCGTTAACCCCACCGAGCCACGCGAGCGTCGCCGGGTGGCCGTCGATCACGGTGACGATGCCGCAGTCACGCGATAGCGGCGCGAGCAGCCGCTCGATATGACTCAGGGCGCCGATCGCGCCACGCTGCCGGGCACGTTCCGCCGCCTGCCAGCCCGCATTAAGCCGGTCCGCGGAGGTGATCGCGAGCAGCCCGACATCGCGCCGGTCCTCCGCCAGAAGACCCGTCGCGGCAATCGCCTCCGGCGCGACGACGCCTTGATAAGCAATGTCGACACTCGCGTTGGGCCCAGGCGGACGCAGCCAATAGGCGCCATTGACGATGTCCCGCGCGAGCGCCGGGTTCATGTCGCGCAGCGGCTGCTCGAGCGGCCGGGTTGACAGGCGAAGATAGACCGATCCTCCGGTCTGATCACGCAGCCACGTCGTCTCATCCGGATCCCCCTCGCCATTACGTTGCATGTAATCGAAGGCAAAGCGCATGATCACGGACAGTTCGTCGACGAAGGCCGGTTCGAAGGCGCAAAGCCCATCCTGCGCCATGCCGATCAATGGGGTGCCGATCGACTGGTGTGCTCCGCCCTCGGGCGCTAGCGTCACGCCCGAGGGCGTTGCGACCAGCATGAAGCGCGCATCCTGATAGCAGGCGTAGTTTAGCTGGTCGGCCGATCGGTAGATGAAGGGATCATAGACTGTCCCGATCGGCAGCAGGCGCACGCCATTGATCGAGTGCGAGAGACCGAGCGCCCCGAGCATGATCATCAGGTTCGACTCGGCGATCCCGAGCTCGAGGTGCTGCCCCTTCGGCCCAAATTCCCAGGTAAAGGTCGACGGAATGCGTTCGGCCTTGAAGGTGTCCGCCATGGTCTCCCGGGCGAAAAGGCCGCGCCGGTTGACCCAGCCACCGAGATTGGTCGAGACCGTCACATCGGGCGAGGTGGTGACAATGCGGTCGGCAAGCAGACTGCGCTCGCGTGCGATGTCGTTCAGGATCTGGCCGAACCCCATCTGGGTCGAGAGCGGCTTGCCGGGCTGCCCCGGTGACGGAAGGGTTTCAGGCACCGGCACCGACGGCGCAGACAGCCTCCTATGCCCCTCACTGAAGAACGGCGCCTTTGCGAAGAAGGCGTCAAGTTCCGCTTCCGGCAAGGTGGCGGCCGCCCATTTGTCCCACTCCTCACCCCGCTTTACGCCCATTTGCAGGCGGTAGTCTTCCATCTGCGTGGGCGTCATCTGCCCCGCGTGGTTGTCCTTGTGTCCGGCAAGCGGCAGACCGTAGCCCTTGATGGTGTAACAGATGAAGCAGACGGGACGGTCATGCCTGGACGCCGCCTCGAAGGCTTCGAGGAGGCTCGGCATGTCATGCCCGCCAAGGTTCGTCATCAACGCCTGCAACTCGTCGTCGGAGCGGCGTTCGATCAGAGTGGTGACCGGCCCTTGGTCTCCGATCTCGTCGAGCAGCCGCTTGCGCCAGGCAGCACCCCCTTGGAAGGTCAGCGCCGAATAGAGCTGGTTCGGACAGCGCTCTATCCACTCGAGCAGCTTCTCGCCCCCCGGCTCGGCAAAGGCAGCCTCTTGCAGAGCCCCGTGGCGCAGGACCATCACGTCCCAGCCGAAGTTGCGAAAAATCTGCTCGAAACGCTGCCAGAGGCCCTCCCGGATCACGGCGTCGAGCGACTGGCGATTGTAGTCGACCACCCACCAGCAGTTCCTGAGCCCGTGCTTCCAGCCTTCGATCAGGGCCTCGTAGATGTTGCCCTCATCCATCTCGGCGTCGCCGATCAGGCTGACCATTCGGCCCTCGGCACGCTCCTTCATCCAGCCGTGACCCGAGACGTAGTCCTGCACCAGCGACGAGAACAGCGTCTGAGCAACGCCGAGACCCACCGACCCGGTCGAGAAGTCGACATCGTCGACATCCTTCGTCCGCGAAGGGTAGCTCTGCGCGCCCTTGTAGCCGCGGAAGTTCATGAGCTTTTCGTGGGTCTGGTTGCCCGCCAGATACTGAAGTGCATGGAAGATCGGCGCCGCATGGGGTTTGACCGCCACCCGATCCTGCGGGCGCAGGACCGAACCGTAGAGCGCGGTCATGATGGTACTCAGCGACGCGGACGAGGCCTGATGCCCCCCGACCTTGATCTCATCGCCCTCGCGGACGTGGTTGGCGTGGTGGATCGTCCAGGCTGCGAGCCAGGAGACGCAGCGCTCGATCTCGTGCAGATATTCCAGTTTCCTCGTCATTCAGTTTCCCGCAAATCAGCTGCCGGTCTCACAGGACCCCCGCCCAAATGGTCAAAGATCGAGTTTCAACACACCTGTCGCGCGCGACACGCAGGGGATGAAGCGGTGGCCGCGTGCCTCCTTGGACAGGACGGCATCCCGATGGATCGGCTGTCCCGCCAGCATTGCGCATTCGCAGGTCCCGCACACCCCGTTCTCACACGAGGCCATCAACGGCACACCGGCCGCACGCAAGGCGGCCAGTGCCGTGGTCTCAGCCGAAACCTCAACCACCCTGCCCTCAGCCAGTTCTATGACGAATGGTTCCGGTGGCGCGCCATCAAACTCGGGAGGCTGGAAAGTTTCGAAATGAACAGTACCCTTGGGCCAGTGTTGAGCCGCGCGCCCCACAACCGCCATGAAGCCAGGCGGTCCGCAGTAGTATGTCTGCGCGTCGTCCGAACGGTTCGCCAGCAGCGCGGCGATGTTCTGCCGGGTCTGAGGCTCGTCGTCGAAATGGATCCGCACATTCCCGCCAGGAAGATCGCTCCCGATCGCCGCCAAGAGTGGCGTGAGCGCCCGGCTGCGGGTGAAATAGTGCAACTCGAAGGGCTTGGCCTGCCGGGTGAGCGCGCGCGCCATGGCCAGAATCGGGGTGATCCCGATTCCCCCTGCCAGCAGCAAAGTCGGCCCCTCGCCTGGCTTGAGCGCAAAATGGTTGCGTGGCGCGGAGACAGGCAGTGTGGAGCCGACGGCAATGGTTTCGTGGATCCACGCCGAGCCGCCACGGCCGTCATTCTCGCGCTTCACCGCGATGGTGTAGCGGCCAAGCTCGGTCGGGTCGCCGCAAAGTGAATACTGACGCACCTTCCCTTCAGGCAGATGGACGTCGACGTGAGAACCCGCTTCGAACGCCGGCAGCACAGGTTTGCGTGGGTGTTTCAGGTCGATGACCAGCACGTCGCCCGGCTCCTTGCGGGCGGCGGTCACGGTCAGCTTCATGATGATGCGCGGCGAGGCCATGGCGTTTCACTCGTCGATGGGCAAGATCAGATCACCGGGGCGGATCACGCCCCCGACCTCGATTGTGCAGTTCAGGCCGGAGCGGTTCAGAAGCCCCTCGTAGAGACCCGGAAACCCGAGCAACTCCTCGATATACTTGCACGGCACATTCATCCGGGCGGCCCTGAGAATCGTTTCCCCGACCCGGAAGCGTTTGCCGACAAGATGGCTAAGCGGAACGCCTCGTGTCGTCAGATTGCGCCGGTGATCTTCGGGTGCGAGCTTGGCCTTGAAGCCCGGAATTCTGGGTTCGCCCTGCGCGATGGCGTCCAAGACTTCAGCTTCGATCAGCGTCACTTCGCGAACGTCAGGACGCGCGGAATAGGTCCCCGTCCCCAGGTAGTAGCGGTCTCCGACAATGCCTTGGCCGGCAATAAGCTGCGCCTGGGCCAGCTCCTCCATTTCATAGGAGGCGGCAGGCGCGATATGGACGTGAAGCAGCTTTCCTCGCCAGGTCATCATCGCTCTCGGAAATTCGTCTCGTGGAAACCTGCTGCATAACTGGCCTGATCAACAGCGCCAGTTGCATGGCATTTTCCCGGTCCAGTTGGCTGTTTGGAAAGAAATACGGGGGGCCCTCGGACCGTTTTCAGCGCCAGCTTTCGGCGTCGCCCCGTCTCAGTTGTTCCGCGCCGGCATCGCGTCTTGCACCTGCTTGACAACCTCTCGCAGGACCTCAACGCCCTTCCCGATCTGCCGAATGCTCAAGGCGGCATAGCCCATGACAAGTCCGACGCGATCGGTGCGGCCTTCGTCCGATGGCCGTTCGTAGAGCGGCGAGATCAAGTGTAGCCCCAGGCCAGCGTCGCGGGCGGATTCGACCAAGGCCGTTTCCCGCGATCGTGGCAGGTCATTGAACCAAACGGCGACGTGCAGTCCCGCATCAGCTCCCTGGACAGTGATGCGATCCCCGAAGCTGTGCTGCAAGGCACCCAACAACGTTTCCCGACGCTCGCCGTTCAGCCTGCGCACACGGCGCACATGGCTTTCGTAGCCGCCGCTCTCGATCAACGATGCCAGCGCTTCCTGTTCAGCGACCGGCGAATGCCGGTCTGCGAATTGTTTGGCGGTTGCGAAGACCTCCTGCAATTCGGGTGGGACGACGAGGTAGCCGATGCGCAGCATTGGCGAGAGCGTCTTGGATATCGTGCCGAGATAGATGACAGCCCCGTGGTCCTCGAGACTGTGCAGCGGAGGGACCGGATTGATGTCGTAGCGATATTCGCTGTCGTAGTCGTCCTCGATCACATAGGCGTTGTTGTGCCGCGCCCATTCCAGAAGCTGATGGCGGCGCGCGATCGGCATGACGCCGCCCAGCGGAAACTGATGCGATGGCGTCACATAAGCCAGTCGTGCTTCGATCCCCGCCAGCAACTCGGTCCTCATCCCGTCTTCGTCGACGATGACCGGGATGGGTGAGGCATCCGTACTGGCAAAGACCTGACGCGCCATCCTGTAGCACGGATCCTCGATGACGAAGCGGTCGGCGGGATCGAGAAGCAGGCGCGCGCACAGATCAAGGCCCTGCTGCGAACCGCTGACGATGATGATCTGGTCGAGGTCGCAGCTCAGGGTCCGGGCGCGCCAGAGATATCCCTGAAGCGCCTGGCGGAGCCGGCGCGAGCCGCGAGGATCGTCATAGGCAAGACGCAGCGGGCGCTGCCCCATCGCCTCGTTCATCGCGCGTTTCCAGACCAATGAAGGGAAATCCGACGGCGCGAGGTCGCCATAGCGGAACTCGACCTTCAGCCCAGTCGGCAGATAATCTGGCCAGGGTGACGTCGCGCGCAGCCGCTCGCCATATGCGGACAGGTGGATCGGGCCGACCCGTTGCGCGTGAGTGCGCCCCGTCCCATGACCCATCAACGAAGACGCAACGCGAGGTCGTGCGCCTTGACGGACTTCGATGAAACCCTCCGCAGCCAGTTGCTCATAGGCGACCGTCACCGTGGTTCGTGAAACGCCGAGGTCATTTGCCAGGGCCCGGGAGGATGGCAACTGACTGCCGGTTTCGTAGACGCCGCCGAGGATTTGCTCGCGAAGGGCTTCGTATATCTGGCGTGCACCCATCGCGTGCGAGCGCGCTGCAGACCCGGCACTTGAAGACTGGACCATCTCTTTCATCGCCAACTGGATATTTCACATTGACCAGGTTGCCGTCAATCTTTCGGAACCCCAAGAGAGATCGCAGAGGCCGAATGACCAGCTCCCATCAATCCGAAACCGATGCTCCCACGGGGTCGCTCAACCGCACCAGCCCCGGATTTGCCACCCGGGCGATCCATCATGGCTACGATCCGGCCGGCTTTTCCAATGCCGTCCAGCCGCCAGTGTTCCTGACGTCAACCTATGGGTTCGAAAGCGTGGCAGCAAACGATGCCGCCGCCGCCCTTGGTGGACGGCTCTATGCGCGCGAATACAATCCCACGACCGAGATCCTCGAGCAGCGGCTCGCGAATCTGGAAGGAGCCGAGGCGGGGCTGGTTGTTGCCTCGGGGATGGCGGCCTTCGGCACTCTGATCCTGTCGCTCCTGTCCCAGGGCGATGAACTCATCGTCCACAAGACGCTTTATGCGAACACGCTTGCCATGGTCGAACAGGCGGTCCCCCGCTTCGGCATCAAGGTCGTCGCGGTCGATCTGTCAAATCCCCACAATCTCGATGCTGCGATCACCGAGCGGACGCGGCTGGTTTTCTTCGAGACGCCGGTGAATCCGCTGAGCCGCATCCTCGACATAGCGGCAATTGCCGAGCGCGCTCACGCGCGCGGTGTAAGGGTTGCAGTCGACAGCACCTTCGCCTCGCCCGCGCTCCAGCGACCGCTTGAGCACGGGGCGGACATCGTGCTCCATTCGCTGACCAAGTACATCAATGGTCATGGCGATGCCCTTGGCGGGGCGCTTCTCGGCGACGCCCAAACGCTCCGTACGCTGCATGAAACGGGCCTGCGCTACATCACCGGCGCAGCGCTCTCGCCCATGTCAGCTTTCCTAATCCTGCGCGGTCTCAAGACGCTGACGCTGCGTATGGAACGGCACAGCGCCACGGCCCTTGCGGTGGCTCGGGCGCTGGAAGCGCACCCGGCGGTGGCATTTGTGAGTTATCCGTTCCTCGACTCGCACCCTGATCAGGTGACGGCGCGAAAACAGATGTCCAACGGATCGGGCATGTTGGCCTTTGGCCTCCACGCTGGATACGAAGGAGCGCGCCGGATGATGGACCGGCTCAACCTGATCATTCGCGCCGTCAGCCTCGGCGATGCCGACAGCCTCATCTATCATCCAGCAAGCCTCACCCGTGCTCGGCAGCCGATCCGCAAGGATGCCCATTTGGCCGATGGAGTCGGCGAGGATCTCATGCGTCTCTCGGTGGGGCTTGAAGACGCTGATGACCTGATCGCCGATCTGCGGCGGGCTTTGGACGTCTTGTAATGACCTGGCGTGCGGCCACCTCTGCGCTCACACATAGATCTGGAGCCTTGCCATGGCATTCCTGAGCGGTCTTTCCGCGTTCCCCATCACCCCGACCAATTGTGACGGCCGCGTCGATAGCGTTGCCCTGCGCAGGCTGATTGCTCGGCTTGGCATTGCTCAGGTCGATTCCATCGGTCTTCTCGGCAGCACCGGCACATACATCTATCTGTCGCGCGAGCAACGGCGGCGGGCGCTCTCCGAGACCTTGGACCAAACGGCGGGGCAAATGCCGGTCGTGGTGGGTGTGGGCGCGCTGCGCACCGATGAAGCCGTGGGGCTCGCGCAAGACGCCAAGGCCCTTGGAGCAGCTGCGGGTTTGCTTGCCGCCGCCTCCTACACCCCGCTTACTGATGACGAGGTGTTCGAACATTTCTCCACTGTGGCGCGCGAAAGTGGCCTGCCGATCGTCGTTTACGACAATCCAGGAACGACGCATTTCCATTTCAGTCCACCCCTTGTCAGCCGCCTGGCAAAGGTGGCTGGGATTGTCGCCATCAAGAATCCGACAGACAAAAGCGATGCGATCAAGAACCATCTGACCGCCCAGAGGCGCACACTGCCGGAAGGGTTCTCGATTGGCTACAGCGGCGACTGGAACGCCGCCGAGGCCATGATCGCCGGCGCCGACACATGGTACAGCGTCCTCGCGGGCATCCTGCCCGAGGTCTGCATGACGATCGTCACAGCGGCGCAACAGGGCGATGCGGCCGAAGCGCGACGGATCAATGCCGCGCTGGTCCCGATCTGGAGCCTCTTCAAGGAGTTCTCGAGCCTTCGCGTCGTCTATGCACTCGCTGAATTACTCGACATTTGCAGTGCCGAACCCCCGCGTCCCATCCTGCCTCTGCCCCCAGCAGCGAAGCGCCAGATCGCCGCCGCGTTGAAAGGTTTGCCATCGGATGCCAGCCGGTGAACAGCAAACCCCGTTCGGCAAGTGAAAGGAAGTGCATGTATTTACCCGCTCATTTCGAGAACTGATCGAAAACAACGCACTCGGCGTGCTGATAGCCATGGCTGGAGCGGTCTCGACGCCAATCACACCCCTTCGAACTCGACAATCGACTGCGGAGGTACAGACTGCGCAGGGCACTCCGCCCATGCCGCACCGTTCGCCTTCAAACTAGGAATCGGTGGTTTATCCATTTGAATGGCATCGAGCCGGCGCTTTACTTCCGGCCCGGTGCGCGCATTGAAGCCGGTGCCAATGCCGCCGGCGAACACCAGATTTCCGTCCTCGACATTCGCCAGAGCACGCTTCCCGACCGCCGTAACTGTTGCCGGGTTCGCAGCCGATGACGATGAACTCATCACTCAGCACGCATTTTGTCTCACCCATTCTTGGCGCCGGCCGGATCGATATGGACTGACACGCAGCTTGGAGACGATGCCGTCGAGGCCGAACTGGGAGACTTGCGCGAGAATGTCGCTGCCGCCGCTGATCTCGTCGCTCAGAACGATGCCGTTTGGCGGCGTCTCAGCAGGTTAACTAGCGGTTTGCGCCGATCGACGAGTGGCCGATCGCGAAGACCCTCGCCATCGATCTTGAGCAGGTCGAAGCCGGCAAGCATGGTCCTGACGTCTCCCGCCGCGCCCAAGAGCCCGCTGAAGACTGGGAATGCGCGACAAGCCTTCTGGTCAACGACGAACGCATCACCGTCTATTATCGCGTCCGAGGCGCCGAGCTCGGCCACCGCCCGGGACGATAGCCGGAAACCTGAGGGTCCAGTCGTGGAGGTTGCGGGTCGAGGTAGGCCCCCATCGATAGTCGTCCCATTTCATTTCGTGTAGCCAATCAGGGCCCTGCCGGACGCGGCCGACCAGCGGTCGATGTTCGCGACGACCCGAATGTCCAGTCTCGTGTAACCCAGTCTAAAGCGGCCTGTCCGCCCAAAAAATGACATTCAGTTGCCTCCAGCCTTTCGACACGACCCACTTCACGATCTCGTAACTCGCCAACCTAGCGGCTTGTTGCTTGAGCTGCGCGTTCCTAGGGTGTGGTCGGCTAGGCCTCAGCAACAAGAGCTCGGTTGCCAGGCGGGCGGAGGCTCAACGAGATAGCCAGCTCAGGACAAGGAGAGCAAGCAATGGTCGCTTTTACCCTCAATGGCGAGGTGCGAACACTCGACGTCGATCCAGAGATGCCGCTGCTCTGGGCGGTCCGTGACGTCATCGGACTCACGGGAACGAAATTCGGTTGCGGGCTTGCCCAGTGCGGCGCTTGCACGGTTCACGTTAACGGCATGCCGACGCGCTCGTGCCAGACCGCAGTCGGCGACATCGAAGGAGCCTCGATCACCACCATTGAGGGTGTGTCGGGCAAGATAAGCGAAACGGTCCAGGCCGTGTGGGCCGAGTTCGACGTACCTCAATGCGGCTATTGCCAGTCTGGCCAGATCATGTCGGCCGTGGCCCTCCTTACAGAGACGCCTAAGCCGTCGGACGATGATATTGATTCGGCGATGAGCGGCAATCTCTGCCGCTGCGCCACCTATCATCGCATCCGCGCGGCCATCCACGAGACCGCCAACCGGCTGGAGACTTGAGGCATGTCGCAGTTTCTCTCGAAGCATAACTCCGTGCGGCCCACGCGCCGCCGGTTCCTCGTCGGCGCGGGCGTCACCACCGCTGGCCTCGCCGTGGGCTACCGGCTAGTGCTGGCGGCGTCCGACATCGCACAAACGACTACTGCAAAGGTTCAGGCGAACCCCTTCCAGACCTATGTCGAGATCACAAAGGAGAACCGAATCATCATCTACTCCTCGCAGTTCGAGATGGGACAAGGCTCCTATTTCGGCATCGCCACCCTGGTTATGGAAGAGCTCGACGGCGACTGGGCGCAGGTGGACGTGGTCGGCGGATATGGCAATACCGCGCTCTACGGCAATCTCGCCTGGGGCGGGGCCGCACAGGCAACTGGTGGCTCCACGTCGATGAGTTCGTCGTGGGAACGCTACCGCAAGGCGGGTGCTGCCGCACGGGCCTTGCTGGTGGCGGCCGCGGCGCAGCGGTGGGATGTGCCAGCCGGCGAGATCAAAGTCGCTTCCGGGGTCGTGTCGCACGCCTCAGGGATGCAGGCGCGCTACGGTGACCTGGCTGAAGCCGCAGCGGGAATGCCGGTTCCCGACGACGTGCCGCTAAAGCCGCGCGACAAGTGGGCCCAGATCGGATCGGACAGCCTCAAGCGCTACGATTCCGCCGGCAAGACCAACGGCGCGCAGACCTACACGATCGACCTCATGATGGAGGGACTCCAGACGGCCGTTATGATCCATCCGCCGAAGTTCGGCGCCGAGATCGAGAGCTTCGACGCAACCAAGGCCAAGGCACTCGACGGCATTGTCGATGTCGTCCAGACGCCGCGAGGCATTGCCGTGGTTGGCAGGGACACCTGGACGGCGCTCAAGGGCCGCGACCTCGTGGAGGTGACCTGGAACGAGGAGAAGGCCGAAGGGCGCGGCACGGCCGAGATCATGGCCGAATACAACAAGGCAGCAGACGATCTGGGCGCGGCCACCGCGCGCGACGACGGTAACACTCCCGCAGCGTTCGCCAGTGCTGAGAAAATCATCGAGGGGCACTACGAATTCCCCTATCTTGTCCATGCTTCCATCGAGCCACTCAACGCGGCCGCCCGAATCAACGAAGACGGCACCATCGACGTCTGGGGCGGACACCAGATGCCCGACCTTTATCAGGCGGCTGCCGCTCAGGTAGGCGGCACCACGCCGGACAAGGTGAGGCTGCACGTGATGAAGACCGGCGGCAGTTTCGGCCGCCGCGCGGTCTTGGATGCAGATGTCATTATCGAAGCTGTTTCCACAGCGCGTGCACTGGGACGCGGCAAGCCAGTGAAGGTGCAGTGGACCCGCGAGAATGACATGCGGGGTGGGCGGTACCGGCCGGCCTATGTGCACGCAGTCAAGGCGGGGCTCGACAAGAAGGGCAATGTCGTCGCTCTCCATGACCACATCGTGGGCCAATCGGTCTTGGGCGGTTCGACCTCTGCGGCGATGATGAAGAACGGCATCGATCCAACCTCCGTAGAGGGCGCCACCAACCTGCCCTATGCGATCCCGAACCTGAAGGTCGAGCTGACCACCACGGACGTGAACATCCCGGTGCTGTGGTGGCGTTCGGTAGGCTCCACCCACACCGCTTACGCGGTGGAAACCCTGATCGATGAGCTCGCCGCCGCTGCGAACCGTGATCCGGTCGACTTCCGCTTGTCAATGCTCGGTCACCATCCACGGCATGCCGCCGTGCTTAAAGTGGCTGCTGAGAAGGCAGGCTGGGACAAGCCTCTGCCGGAAGGCCGTTTCCGCGGCGTGGCCCTGCATGAAAGCCTCTCGACCTATGTCGCCGATGTGGTGGAGATCACCCTCAACGATGAAAATGGTTTCAAGGTCGACCGCGTCGTCTGCGCGGTAGATTGCGGCACCGCGATAAATCCTGACCAGATTCGCGCTCAGATGGAGGGCGGTACCGGCTTCGGGCTAGGCGCGATCCTCCAGGAGGAGCTGACCCTGAAGGGCGGTGTCGTAGGCCAAGAGAACTACGATACCTATACACCGCTCAGGATCGAGCAGATGCCGCGAGTCGAGGTGCACATTGTGCCGTCCGAGGAGCCGCCCACGGGAGTTGGTGAGCCAGGTGTGCCGCCGATCGGCCCGGCCGTCGCCAACGCGCTACGGGCGGCGACGGGCAAGACTATCCGCAAGCTGCCGATTATAAAGAACATGTCAGGAATGACACCATGAAACAGCCGCGATGAAGATCGCGCCGTTTTCGAACGCCTCCTGACAGGCGCTCATCTCCATGGGTCAAATTCCGGCGGCTGCCCGCTCCAATATCCGGTTTGGAGACGGCACCCCGTGTTCTGAACGACCACAGACGGGCCTTGGCGCCGGTTCCACTGAAGAACCGCTTTCGAGACGCAAATGCGTCCACTCCATGAAGAGCACAACCGTATAGCACCAGGAAGGCTAGCTACCTCCATCGCTTCGGAGACCCAGGAACCCTCAGAAAACCGAACCTCCCGAGCTCAGAGGCGCTCGTGATCACAATCGCGCTGGGCGTGGATCATTGTTCAAGGGTTTGCCGATAGGCAGGCGAGATGGCCGATCGACATGATCTTCGCCCGATGCCCTACAAACACAATGCCAGCCGCTGTCACGGAGTCGCGAAGACGAAGGCAATGAGGGTCGACGCCGATACTCATCGTTTAGTTGACAGAGCGCTTGGAATGCCATGCGCTTCACATCGGAGTAGCCATCCGGGAAGCCTGAAGCGCTTTGAAACGCATGTGCTGCGGCTGTTATTCATAGCGTGGATGACTTTGATCAAAACAATCGATTTCATCACTCTTCCGGAATCGTGCATGGACAAAAAAAGAGCCTCACGCACCAATCACACGCTGCTCTATCGCGTGACGAAAGCTGCCTTAGGAATAAGCCAAAGGAGAAAATCTTCGATGCGCCCTGACGTGCAGTGGAGGTCGTGCCGAGAAAGTGAGTTGCAACTGGCCGACAATGTCGGGCGGTGCGACCATGGTCGCTTCGGAGAATGAAATCGGGCCAGTTCAAGGGGGCGGTACTGTTATTCGTCGACGGCCGCCCTTCCCAAGAACAGGCGGCATCGCAAGTTGGTTCTGCCGATGAAAACGACAGCGCCGGATACATGTCAGCAGCCGCTCAGGATTGGATGATCCAGCCAAGCTCTCGGCGTGATGGCACCGTAGGTGTCACAGTCGAAACATCTCATTGATCGTTTATGAGGCTTTCTTCGATGCCGCTGATGCCTGACGGGCTGTCGCAGCTGCAGGCGACAACATGGCCTATTTAGTTGGAAACAGTCGAGGTAGGCCAATTTGGCTTCCCCGTTACTATTTGGAGAAAGAAATGCTGTGTCTAGGAATCAGCGGCGGACTTGACCAAGTCCATGAAAACCGATTCGAGCGTCCGAACGCCTTTATGCACGATGGCGCCGCGGTGCTCGTCCGAGACGGAAAGGTGATAGCCGCCGTAGAAGAGGAACGCCTCAATCGAATCAAGCACTCGAACAAGCTGCCAAGTGGTTCGATTCAATACTGTCTTTCGACGGCCGGGGTTCAGCTCAGCGACATTGATCGTGTCGCGGTCTACGCCAGCGAGACCTACGCCAACGCCATGCTTGAAGGTATGTCCGCTTCCCAACCGGACATTCTCTCCATTCCGTTGGATGCTAAAATGTTGGTGCAGAACCTGTTAGCGCGTGAGTTCGACACTAAGTTGGACAGTTCACGTATTTCATTCGTAGGTCATCATCAGGCGCACGCCGTGAGCGCCTTTGCAATGTCGGGCTTCGAACAAAGTCTCATTCTAGCGATTGATGGCTGTGGTGATTTCCTGTCGGGCCTTGTGGCGGTAGGGTCTGGCACAGAAATTACGCAAATCGAGGCTTTCCCGGAGGACAATTCTCTTGGGCTGTTTTATCTCGAGACGATCCGCTGTCTCGGCTACGGCCTGTTCGACGAGTATAAGGTAATGGGACTCGCGCCCTATGGCGACCCCGCTCCCTATCGCGAGCTCTTCGAGCAGTTCTACGAGCTCTCCGCCAACGGTGGCTACCGTGTTCACCTCGACCGCATCGGTCCGGCGTTGCTCCGCAACATCGAGATCAGGCGAAAGGGAATGCCTTTCACCCAGCAGCATCGAGATGTGAGTGCGTCACTGCAGGAAGCGCTTGAGCGGATCGTGTTCCACATTCTCCGGCACCACCGTGAGGCCACCGGCATGAAGCGGTTGTGTCTGGCGGGAGGGGTAGCCCACAACTGCACGATGAACGGCAAGCTGCTGTATTCAGGGCTTTTCGAAGACATCTTCGTGCAACCCGCGTCTCACGACGCTGGCTGCGCATTGGGAGCTGCGCTGATAGTCTCTAACGAGATGGGCCGCCCCGCGCCGCGTGAGCGACTGCAGGAGGTCTATTGGGGTCCTGATCTCGGGAGCGACCGCGCCGTGGAACAGGAACTGAATGCATGGGCCGGACATCTCGAGGTTGAACGCTCTGACGACGTAGCGAGCAGTGCAGCCGACTGGATCGCCAACGGCGCCGTGATCGGCTGGGTGCAGGGTCGTTCGGAGTTTGGGCCACGTGCGCTGGGCAACCGCAGCATTCTTGCCGACCCTCGGCCCGCTGCAAACAAGGACCGGATCAATGCCATGGTCAAGAAGCGCGAAGGCTATAGGCCTTTCGCACCATCTGTGCTGGAAGAGGATGCGAGCGAATTTTTCGACCTCCCGGACGGTAAGCACGAATTTCCATTCATGAATTTCGTCGTTCGCGTGCGTGACTCAAAGCGCGCCTTGTTGGGTGCCATTACGCACGTCGACGGTACGGCTCGGCTGCAAACAGTATCGCGCGATGCCAACCCCGCTTACTGGGAGGTCATCGATGCGTTCAAGAAGCGGACAGGCACTCCAATTCTGCTCAATACGTCCTTTAACAACAATGCTGAACCGATCGTGGATACGGTTGCAGACGCGATTGCCACATTTTTGACGACAGAGCTGGATGGACTTGTGGTCGGGCCCTTCCTGGTAAAAAAACGGGCTGCAACGCTGCAGGATTGGACTGCGCTTGCGATTTCATTGCCTCCCTCAGTCTCCCTCCATCAAACCCGTGCTTACACAGCGCGAGATCATCAGGAGACTGTCTGCGAGATTATTCCGAACCACTTCGGCATTGACAGTGTGCGAATTTCAAACGACCTGTTTAATCTGCTGATGCGGATTGAGGGCGAAGCCGTGTTAAGCGAACACCTCAATATAATTGCGCCGGATCAGGCTGAGCATGAAGCTCCGATGGAGGACCTGCGAAGACTGTGGGAGCAGCGCCTGGTTCGGCTGCATCCCTCCCAAGCTGCTCGGATGGATCATGGGTCCGATCAAACGCCGGACCAGCCTAATAGGCTATCAATGTGATAGAGATGCCGCTCAAGCTCGGCCAATCAATAGTGTTCATCGACCCCGCCTGCGAGCTCACCGCTGTGATTAGGGGGGTCGAGGTCGCCCTGGTCAGTATGCTTAGGAATGCTATTGAATGGGTCGTGTGCTAGCGTTCTCTACTCGATTTTGCCTACTAGGCTGACGAGAAGGTCACGTGCCGACAGCAGCACCCGCACGACACAGGTGCCGTGGCTCTTGATGCGAACCTGCTTAAACCATCCGGTCCGTCCGATCTGAGCAAGGCCCGCCGCTCGTGGCGGCCCGATTTGTCCGGCATCATCGAGAGGGCGGCGCTTGACACGATCGGAAGTCCGCGCTTCCTTAACTCGTTCCAGAGCCAGATCGCAAGCGGTCACGGCTCCATGCCGATCCGCTCCGTCTCCGCAGCTCCACAGTCCCGCCCGGATCTCCCAGTCGCGCCTGGGTAGCCATTGCGCTGCAAGGCGGGTCTGATCGCTACGGCGGCGCCGCCACCATCTCCATCAGTCGGTTCGGCGACAAAGCCAATCATCTCCCGTAAGAGAAGTGCTTTCGGGCAAGTTCCGCAGGTTCAAGAAGATCGTTGACGGCGCCGCACTTGGAGCTGCGTCGAGCGCATGGTCGAGCTTGCCGCCCCAGGTACGTGGCTTCGAAACGCGTGCGATTGCGCCTCATTCAAAACCGCTGCGCGGCTGGTCGCCGACATACGAGGGGGCGCAGGCGCCTGAAACGAACCCGTCGGTCACGACGGAGCAATCCTGCCGCTGACCAGGCGCGTGGAAAAGTATCACAACGGTGGCCACAGCGTCGCTTCAGGCCGTCAAAAGCTATTGCCGTGCTTCAAGGCGGGCTAGGTGACCCGTCGGAAGCCGGCACCAGCGGCTTTGTCGGGACAAGACACATGCTATTGGGATTTGGCCGCCGCAGCCGCGAGCATCGCTTCTCCCATCGCAATGGCCCCTTGGGCACGCAGCATTTCACCAGGGTTCTGAATGTCGCGCACCTCTTTGTTCTGGCTGAGTTTTGATTTTCCAACCAGGCCGGTGATCTCGATCTCCAGGGCGACGATTGCCTTGACCATCGTGTCGATGAAGTCCCTCGGCGCGTCGCCCATCTTCCATGGGACCGGCTGCGAGGTTTCTTGCATATGAGTGAGCTTCGCCACGTTGCGGCGCACATACCGCTCATCATCCCGGACAGTGATGCGTCCGTGGGCATGGACGACGAGATAGTTCCACGTCGGCACCTGCTTGTGGAATTCATGCTTGCTTGGATACCAGTTCGGCGAGATGTAAGCGTCGGCCGCACGGAAGATTACGAGAACCTCATCGCCATTGGCGACTTCCTCCCAGACTGGATTCTTGCGGGCAACATGGCAATTGAGGACGCCCTTGTCTCCCTTCGAGCGGTCGAGCTCAAAGGGGACGTGGTTCGCGTCGAGGATGCCTTTGCTGTGGGTGACCAGGATACCGAGCGGGTGTCTCTCGATAAGCTCGAACAGGGCGTTCTGATCGGGGACGGCAAAATGGGGCGGAACGTACAACGCTAAATCTCCTGTCGTGAATGGCGGCTGTTAGTGATCGGCGAAATCTTACGGAACGGGCCCCTGAATCTTCGCTGCCGTCGACGAGTGCCCCGGATCTCGGTGTCCACCACGCTCAAGCACCGCCATCGTGAAGTGGGCGGGCACATCAGATGCCGCCGCATATGAGTGCGGTTGGTCAGTGACAAGCCGCGCACTCTCGCCTTCGCTTAAAATTACCACATGGGCACCTACCACAACGCTCAGGGCACCCTGACTGACCGAGATCAGCTCGCGCGTATCCGGACTATGAGCATCCGCGGAAAACGCGTCGCCCGGCATCATGACCCAGCTCCACAGTTCGAACATCGTGCGTCCCGAGGTCGACGAATGCAGTTGCGCAGAGCTTCCCTTGGCGCTCGTCCAAAGCCTCCTGGTCTCTGTCCGCTCGATGGGAAGGCGCACCGTGGAAGGGTGCTCGTTCAACAAATCGGCCACCGAGAGCGAAAACGCCGCCGCCAGCCGACACAGTATGCCGATAGTGGGGTTCGCCCTACCCTGCTCCAGCGCGACCACAGTTCCCTTCGATAGGCCACTTAGTTTAGCCAGGCGATCCAGGGTCAGGTTTTGGTCACGCCTCAGGTCTCGGATCCGGGCCGCTATCGCTTGCCCAAGCGCCTGCTCGGCATCAAACGCTGTTGTAACATCGGTCATTATATTGACTTGGGTCCTCGGCTCACGTATTGCGGTCAGTATAATGACCGGCGCGAAATTGCAACTGCCCGTTAGGAAGGAAATAACCGATGCGTTTTGAGACGAAGGCGATCCACTGCGGCCGAGGTGTCGACGCGTCCACGGGGGCCGTATCCATGCCGCTGCACACCAGCACGACGTTCGAACGAGGCGCCGACGGGTCATTTCCGTCCGGCTTCGAATACACAAGGGATGGAAATCCGACACGCAATGCGTTCGAGGCGGCCATGGCGACGCTTGAGGGAGGGGAAGACGGCATCGCCTTCGCTTCGGGCATGGCCGCAATCGCTGCAGTTTTCGAGAGCCATCCGTCGGCGGGTCGGATCGTTCTGCCGGATGACATGTATTTCGGCATTCGTTCGCTGATCGAAGAGACCGACATTGGGTCTCGCTTCGACTTTGCCCCCGTCGACATGCGCGATTTGGACGCTTTGCGCGCCGCGGTGACATCGAAGCGGACTGGCCTCGTCTGGGTCGAGACGCCGTCAAACCCGATGATCCGCGTTGTCGACATTGCGGCCATCTGCGCAATCGCGCACGAGGCAGACGCCTTGGCGGTGGTGGACAATACGTGGGCCACCCCAGTGCTTCAACTGCCACTCGAAATCGGAGCAGACGCGGTGATGCACTCGGCGACAAAGTACATTGGCGGCCACTCGGATCTGATGGCCGGTGTCGTCATTGTCCCAAACGCGTCACCCCTCGGTCGCCCATTGCGGATGGTCCAGAAACACAAGGGCAGCGTCGCAGCGCCCTTCGACTGTGGCTGGCGTTGCGGGGCCTGCAGACATTGCCGGTCCGCATGCGCGCCCATTGCGAAGGCGCCCAGAAAGTGGCCGAGGCCCTGGCGTCTCATCCGCGCGTCGAAAAAGTCCTCTTTCCTGGTTTGCAAACTGATCCGGGACACGATCTTGCTACGCGGCAAATGAGCCATTACGGAGCGATGCTATCCTTTATCGTCGAGGGCGGAGCCGATGCTGCAATGGCCGTGGCCGGCCGCCTGAAGATTGTTGTCCGGGCGACAAGCCTTGGCGGGACGCATTCTCTGATAGAGCATCGCGCATCCGTTGAAGGTGCGAAGTCCAAAGCGCCAGGCGGATTGCTGCGAATTTCTGTAGGGCTTGAACATCCTCAGGACATTATCGATGACCTGATGCAGGCCCTAGGCGAAACCTACAAAGCGGGAGTCCAATGACGGGTGCAAGAACTCTGGCGCCGCTTTACGTGACGGCTGGCGCAGCCGACGATCGGCAGAACAATGTTCCTGCTGAGTAGAACGCACGTCCTCTGGTGAACCGCTACCGCCGTGTCGCATCGTCTCGGGCGTGTGGTCGCCTGGGTGATGAACGTCTTCGGGTTTCCGGACGAGGGCCACGCGCTCGACCGGATAGCGGAAATACCCAGATTTGCCGTTGACCTACTGCTGCTCGACCTCGTCGGAGATCGCGGTCAACAGATGGGATGGATGTGCTGGCACTACGGCAGTTTGACAAGCCGGCCATCGGGGCGCTAGCACCGTCCAAAGCCAAGAGTCGCAGGGCAGAACTGACCGCACCCAGCGGGCTGCGGGACCCATCAGCTAACGGCCAGGTTGGTACCTCAACGCATCAGCACCATGGATGTCACATTGTCCTTGTTGCGAGCGCGATCTCGGAACTTCGTTGTGACGCAGTCTGTGCACAGAGCGCACCGCTGTAAGCAAATGAGCGGAAGAACGACACCCAGTGGAGGTGAGAAGTGATGCGGCGTCAAGATCCTCCGCGCTTTGCGGCAAACACACTGATCCCTCTTCAAAACCCGGTCTTTCGTTCTATCTGGACAGCCACGCAGATATCCAGCCTTGGCTGGCTGGTGCAGAGCGTGGCTATAAGCTGGCTCATGGCCACGATTTCAGCCTCCGATCTGATGGTCGCGCTCGTACAGGCTGCATCGACCCTGCCCGCTTTCTTCTTGTCGATCCTTGCTGGAGCCATTGCAGACAGCTTCAGCCGCCGCGGCGTGATGCTTGCCGGACATTGCCTGATTGCACTGGCATCCACGGCGCTGCCACTCTCTGTTGGACTGGGCTTTGTCAGTCCATGGCTGATCTT
Organism: Mesorhizobium sp. M0621; assembly: GCF_040320745.1. Classification (NCBI taxonomy): domain Bacteria; kingdom Pseudomonadati; phylum Pseudomonadota; class Alphaproteobacteria; order Hyphomicrobiales; family Phyllobacteriaceae; genus Mesorhizobium; species Mesorhizobium sp. M0621. The sequence continues at coordinate 225,727 of NZ_JAMYQF010000002.1, forward strand.
GGGACTGAGTTTCTTGGCCGGATGCGGCTTTGCCTTGAACGATCCAGCCTGGCACGCGTCGGTCGGCGATATCCTGGAAAGGCGCCACATACCCGCTGCAGTGACGCTGATGTCGGTGGGGTACAACGTGGTTCGGAGCATAGGACCGGCGCTGGGCGGTGTAATCTTGGCTTTGCTGGGCCCCCTTACGGCTTTCGCTTTCGCTGCGCTGAGCGACCTGGTCCCGTTGGGCGCTGTCCTGCGCTCGAAGTGGCAAGTTCGCTCTTCGCCTCTTCCGCGCGAGCGGATGACGACGGCCATTCATGATGGCATGCGATTCACGGCAATATCCTCGGAGATCAGAGTGGCGATTGTGCGTGCAACCCTGTTCGGGCTGTCAAGCATCTCGATCCTTGCTCTGCTCCCCCTCCTGGTTCGCGACCAGCTGGCGGGAGGGCCCATTGTTTACGGCGTCCTGTTGGCCGGCTTCGGCACAGGGGCCTTCATCGCCGGCATTGGCAACAGCCACTTGAGACGCATCACGTCCCAGAACCGTTTGATCACGCTCGCATCGGTTGCTTGCGCAACGTGCTGCCTTTTGATGGCTCTCACATCGTCGGTGGCTGTGGCGGCGATCGCGCTTGCAATCGGTGGCGCAGGCTGGGTTGTCACCTGGACCGGAACTGACGTGTGTGTGCAGTTGGCAAGCCCAAGGTGGGTCGTTGGTCGCACCCTGTCCATCTATTACGCCCTGACCTACGGCGGCATGGCAGCGGGCAGCTATATCTGGGGTGCTGTCGCACAGTACTATTCCCTAACGTGGGCTTTGGAAGGTGCTGCAGCGGCAATGTTGCTGGTTGCAGCTGCGGGAAAGCTATTGCCGGTGCGGCTATGGGAGGAATCGGATCAAGCGGCCTTCGATTTCAGGCCACCAGAACTGGCCCTCCCTTTGAAGCCCAGGAGCGGCCCGATCGTGATCAAGGTGGAGTACTCGATACCCGAGGAGAGTATCGAGGAATTTCTGAGCTGCATGCGCGAAAGGCGGCGCGTTCAGAGCCGCGCCGGTGCGCGGAACTGGACCCTCCAGCGCGACCTTCAGAAGTCGACTCTTTGGACCGAGACATTCCGCACGCCGACATGGACGGACTATCTTCGTCTAAACCATCGGCTAACGGTGACTGACAGGTAGTTAGGCGAGCGCCTTTCCGCTCTGCAGATCGGTGATTCTCCGCCTCGTATCTCACTTTCAATCGAGCGGTCGACAAGCCCCGCCCCCGGCAGCCAAGTCCAGCCTGTGCCTTTTGTATCGCGCCCGTGAGAAAACGAAGACTTGTCTGGGCTTGGACACGGAACGAGCTACTCCTTAATTTGTTGAGCCTGCCCGGATTGCAAATCGTTCCGGCCGGTTAGGCGAGCATGAGGATTCGCGTGGCAATTATGTCCATCACGGGTCCCATGTTCAGCCCGACCGCCTCTGCCGCCAGATCGGCTTGAGCACGGATTCAGGTCGCCTGTCCTCTGCATAGCGGCGAGCAACGAAGTGCAACGGGGCGGAGGGATCTCCCCCGTCTGCGCAGCGGGCAGAGGAGGAATCCGCAAGGCGGCTTGCTGGGGCGCGGGGCTCCTGCCGCGACAAGCAGGTTTTCCCCCGGTCTGATCCGACCTCGACCCCTCATGCTGCAATGACCGTGCGGCACGGCGCGATTGATCGGGTCTCATGCCCAAAGCTGCCTTGGTGCCCAGCGCGCGACCCGATGTCCTTCGGGGGCCTGATCGCGCCGGCACCATGCCGCGGCAGAAGGCTGCCGAGCTCGTCTGGCATGGTCGCTGAACGCGTCGTCGCCCGACGACCGAAATCTTCAGCATCGCAGCGAGCTTTTTCCCGTTACAAGATCCTCAGCGGGACGGGCTGCCAGTTCACGCGAGCTAACAGCATGCTTGCCCGCAGGGGCGACCGCCGCTTCTGCTGATCTCGGGAGCAGAATAACAATAGCCGGCTTCGCCGTACCGCGGCTGCCAAAAGCCCCTGGCCCTGACACGAGGCGCCAGCCCACCTTTCTAGTCTAGCTGGTGGCCGATTTGGGAGCGGCGCCGATGCGCAACCAGGGCGGCACGCTTTTGGGACACAGGATCATGGATCCTGATGCATAGTCGCTTTTTTGGCAGACACTGAATTCTCCGCCAAATGAATGGTCCGGACAACTAGCAGGCGGAGGAACTCCGTCTGGACTGAGTACCAGTTTCAGCGCGAACAAGAAGGTTCTTAGCCAGATCACGAAACGCCAGGCCCGCTCCTTTGCCGTCCGATCGTCCAGGAAATCCCCTCGGCTCGCACCACGCCAGACACCTCCTTGCCGATATGATGCTCAAGCACCGGCCGCCAGGGCACCAGCGTGAACTCGCGCGATTTCTCGATGACAGCGTATTTTCCGCCGGCGAGCTCGACGCAGCGGCGGAGCGTACCGTTTATTCGATTGCCATGCTGTGCTTCAGAATACGAGAGCCCGAGTTCGTCCGAGAGCTGACTGGCAACACGGTTCAGCTCTCGTTGGCGCAGCATTGAAAGCATGTTGGCGCGATAGATGACCCGATCCTGCGCATCATGGGCAAGACCTTGCGCGATCAGCCACTGCTGTCGGCGGGCCTGGACCTGACGTACTTCGCGACCGAAGCCAGAGTCGCACAAGGGCTCAGGGTGGGCTGATACCAGCTCCTGGTCGATCCAGGTGGCGCCGTCGAAGCCTACTTGGCTCTCCAGCGGCATTGATGAGAGCTTGTCGACGACAACAGGCTGGGCCCTCGCTCGTTGACGCTCGTAATCCGCGACGCGGTTGAGATGGTCGGGCGCGACTGTCCATGTGCCGTCCGGCTCGCGCTCGACGCCACCGGTCGCACGGCGGATCGCCTCCAGTCGCCGCACGTGCGTTTCGGCAAAGCGTTCGGTGGCCGAGGGGTCATGCTTGAGATGGATATCGATGCTGTAGCGCCCGTCGTTGACCGTGGCGATGCCGGCAATTGTGCGGTCGACTTGCCTGGGCCCGGCGTCCCTCGGCCTGACCCGCACTATGCAGCCCTCTAGCGTGGGTTGGGTAGCCTCGCCTTTGCCGATATCAACATAGTGGCTTTTGCCGTCCACGCCGTCGACGACGAGGTAATGGCGGTCAGTGATTTCGTCGGCCAGCCCGCGCCCGACGACACGTCCGACCACGGTTTGGGCCGACCCGTCGGATCGATCGTGGATAAGATAGTCGGCGGCACTGCGGACGAGCCCCTTGCCGGTCAGCTCGCGATGGATGGTCTTGATAATGTCACCGCGCTCGCCGATGCGGCGTAGCGTGGCTTCGAGCTCATCCTCCAGGCGCCAGCGACCCGAAGGCATCTCCTCGGCGAGGCCCATCCGCTCGAGCTTGCGCAGGCGGCCCTGGTGCAGCGTCTGGCGAAAGGTGTCTCGGCTGGCTTGTGAGACATGCCCCTCATCGTCGCGCATGCGCATCAGCTGCCGGTCGATGCTGGTGAAGCGTTCCTGCTCCATCTCCTGGCGCAAGCGCTGCTCGATCTCGCGGTCGGTGCGCGGGCCAAGGTCGAGGCTAACCAGTTCGGCTGCGCGCTCGCGCAGGCCAGAGGAAATGTAGTCCCGCGCGATGACGAGATTTTCGCCGTAATCGTCCCTGCCGCGCACGATGATGTGGGTGTGAGGATGGCCGGTGTTGAAATGGTCGACGGCCACCCAGTCTAGCCTGGTGCCGAGGTCTTCTTCCATTTGCGCCATGAGGCGCCGGGTGAGCGGCTTCAGGTCATCATACTCGATACCGTCTTCGGGGGCGACGATGAAGCGGAACTGATGACGGTCACCGTTCGCGCGATCGAGAAAGGCCCTGCCGTCGGCGCTGTCATTGTCGGCAGCGTAGAGCTCGCCACGCTCGCCTTCCCGGGTGACGCCGTCGCGCTGGAGGTAGCGGAGGTGCGCACGAGCTCCGTCGACTCCCTTGCCGGCCAGCTTGACGATGCGTGCCTTGACGACTGCGCGCCGCTGCCGAAACGCCGCGTGGCGGTCGCGTGCTCTAAGAACGGCGGCAGCAGCCCCGCCGCGCCCCACCCGGCTTCCGATGAAGCGGCTGCTGCGTCCGCTTCTGCCGCCTGCTCGGTTGACCGCGGCCTGGACCTGGCCAGCGTAGCGTTTGCCCGCCTTCGAGCCGCGCGACCCAATTTTGCCGAGCCTCGGCGTGAATTCGTCGTCCTGCATGCGGCCTCCGATTAACCAGCAGCAAAATCAGAGGCTTGCGCGCCAGACCCTCCTGCACCCGCAGGCAACCTCCTGGGAAAACGATGTGCAGACAAACACTTCGCCGCCTCCAGGAGGCGATGCCTTTATCTTGCCTCCGCAGACCTGCCTCCCTGCCCCCCGCCCGAACCACGGTAGCCGCTGCCCTCACCTGCGATCCGGCCGGCCTGACCTTGCTCGCTCCGATCCGAGCGGCACCAGGAGTTGGCCATTCGGGCCGGTCACGGAAACACCGTTTCGGAGGAAAAACAGCGACTGCCCGGACGGGATTCCCGGCGCTTTTTCGGCACGGGATTTACCGGTGAACGCGTCCATGTCGGCGGCCGAAATGCCCGCCCCCTTGACCTCTTCCAGATACGAAACCGTCTCGCTGGGCAGTGGCCGCCCACGCTGCAAATGCTGTTCGTAGCGCTCCGGCCCGGCGTTATAGGCTGCAAACAGGCCTGGAAATCCGAAGCGGTCATACATGGCGCGCAGATAGGCAGTGCCTGCCAGAATGTTGTCGCGAGGGTCGTGCGGGGCGGCTCCCAGGCCAAGCTCTACGCGCAACTCCTCGTAGGTGCCTGGCATCACCTGCATGAGGCCAATGGCGCCGGCGCTCGACGTGACCGGCCGCCCATTGAGCGTCGTCTGCCCCCGGCTTTCGGCATCCATGACGGCATAAATCCAGGTTTGTGGAATGCTGAAACGCCGGCTTGCTTCGGCTACGAAGGGCTGCCATCTTGCAAGCTGCGGACTATGGGAGATGACGACCGGCTTCGTGTTGGTCGCGGCGGAACAGGCGCATGGTGCGAGAGACACCATGCCCAGCATCAGGAGGGTCACTCGGTCCATAGCGGCACGAGCCTCCCGATGATATTTTCGGTCGGCACCGGCCCGAAATAGCGGCTGTCGAAGGAGCGATTTTTATCGCTGCCGAGTAGGAAAACCTGGGCATCGGCGAGCTTTCGGCAGGCATTCCACCAAGGCAGCGGACGGTGCTGCGTGTCGGTTGCAAGCCGGCGCGCGACAATCTCGCCGCCGATGATGATGGCGTCGCCGAAGGCGCAGACATGCTCGCCAGGCAGCGCGGCAAGGTGCTTGACCATCGGCACGTTGCTGGGCAGATAGAAGCGTTCGGCGGCCAGATCGACGACCGGTTTTGGCGGGCGGACGAGTACGAGATCACCAAGAGCCGGCGATCCGGACGCGACGCGATAGAGGCCGACCGGCGCACTCGCCGAGGCGTTCCAGACCAGCCAGGGCGATGGTTTGCCGAAGGCGGCGAAGCCGATCAGGGCAAGGCCCATCGTGGCCACGGCGATCATCTTGCGCGCCCGAATGCGCCGCAGATGGCTGCCGATCAGATGGATGGTGGGACGCCGGCTCATGAGCGGCCTCCCTCGCCGGCCGAGCCGGAATCGTGCCCGCCGTGCTCGGGCCCGGTCTCCTGCGCGTGCCCCTTCGACCAATCGTCGAGTTCGTCGATGTGATAGCGGACATAGCGGCCGTGCTTGCGGAATTGCGGGCCGCCGCCTTTGAGGCGCATCTTCTCCAGCGTGCGCTGGGACAGCCCTATATAGAAGGCCGCCTGCGCGGTATTGAGAAACGGACTGCCCTTCTTGGCGCGGGCTGCGCGTTCGTTTTCGTCGTCCATGATGATCCTCGTTTCGCTACGGACAAGCGAAGGCGAGGATCGGCGAGCGAGATCGTTTTGGGGACGGGCGAAGAGTGGGGGGCGAGTTTTCGCCGCCCCCTTCGGCGGCCTCACGGGTCCTGAGAGAGGCCCCGCGCCGGTGGCGGCGCGGGGCTTTCCGGATCGGCCGGTCAGTCGACCGGGTTCCAGATGATGGCGTAAGTGTCGTCGTCATCCTGGCCGGCGGCGCGGCCGAGATTGGCGTAGAGCTTGCGGGGGCCAAACTCGGGGGCGGCAATCGACAGGCTCACATAGTCCTTGCCGGAGGTCTCGCCGGTGCGGATCCAGCCCGCACCCACTTCGACCCCTTGCGTCAGCACCCGGAAGTCGGGATGGGTGTCGGCGCTCTTTGCCTGATTGGGCACGATATCGATGTCGGCGCGGACGCTGAGCGTCTTGAGCTGGCCCTTGTAGCCGCCGTTTTCCTGTTTGGTGACGTATCCGATCGCGGTCATTTCCAGTCTCCTCTTGGTGCTCGCAGGGGACCATTCCCCTGCGATGGCGGACCGTGATGGGCGCGTCCGGACCGCCGGAACCGGGACGGCCGCAGCGATAGCGGAGGACCCGCGCGGGCAGCTTTTTTGAAGCGAAGCGGCGCGAGGAAGCCGCCGCAGGCGGCGGGGAAAAAAGCTGCCGGCGAGGGTTTCGGGCGGGCCGGATCCGCCCATAGGTCGACAAGCCAGCCGCAGGGGAATGGTCCCTGAGACACAATGGAGACAGGTGGCGCGATCGGTGACACAAGAAGCCGGCGGCAATGCAGAGCGCCGGCTGCGCGGGCTCTGTCGGCAACCGGATCGGACAATTGGCCCCATGCGCCTTTGGCGCCTCAGCAAGCAACCCGGCGCGGTGCGGGGCTGCCGAAATGGGGCGAACTGGCGCGGGAATTTTTCGCGCGCGGCACTGGCTCGACAAGACGCCCAATCGGCAGCCGGCGTGGCCCGTAGCGGCGCGCGCGACCTGAGCGGCGGTAATCGAGAGAACCGCCGCTCGGGCCCTGATCGACTATTCGCGCACGAACAGCGGCTGCACCTGTGTCCACTGATCGGCGGTGCGGAAGCCGCGGCGGCTGGTGTAGCTCTCGGCCGGGAATTTCATCCAGCGCGGCAGCCAGGTCTCGACCCTGGGGCGGCCATTCTCGCCCGCCAGGAAGTCGCGGATGATGTTCTTTTGCGTCTTGACCTTCTCGGCGACATTGCCGTCCGCGACCAGCTTGCCGCCGACGTCGGCCAGCATCGAATTGGCGATTTCCTTGTCGCGCAAGAGGTCGAAGAAGGCATCGTCCGGTTGCCACCATATGCCCATGTCGACGTTCAGGTGGTTGCCGAGCGCCTCGATGACGGCGCTGCCAGCTGCAAGCGTCTCGGCCATGACAAGGGTGAGAACGCGCATGACATCGTCGTCGCAGAGCGCCAAGAGGCGCGCGAACACGCCGGCGATAGCAACGGCGTCGCCATTGCCGCCGGCGACCAAGCTATCCTCATCCGGTGATCCGAGCAGGGCCAATACCTCGCGCCGCTTTTTGCCGAATGCGGCTTCAGCCTTGCAGCCGGCAAGGCTGGCAGTCACCGTCTCGTTGGCTGCGCGCTGCGGCTCGGGCCGCACCTGCCACAGGCCCGAACCGGTGATGGCGTGCGCCACCACGAGGCGCAGCGCCACGGCGGGATGGTCGAGCATGGCCGCGCGCACGGCGGCATGGCGATGCAGATCGATATAGTTCTGCATCGGGCCGGTGACTTCGGGGCGCGGCAGCTTGGCGGCTGTTTCTTCTTGCTCGCCGCCCTCGCGGGCGCGGCGGGCTTCCTTGCGTGACAGCCAGCCCTCGTGACACTCGACCTCGCCGCGATGCGAGACAGTGATGACGATCTTGCCGCCCTTCTTCTTCGGGGTCTTCTCATGGTCCCATGCGTGGAAATACTGGCCCGGTTCCAGCAGCACAACCTCGCTCCAGCCCTCGTTGAGATAGGTGTCGCGTTTGGTGGCAATCGCTTCGTTCTGCTTTTGCCAGAACAGGTCGGCATCGGCGAAATAGCTGTCCTCGCCGAACAGGTCCGAGGTGATCAGGCCGGGATACTCCTCGATGGCAAACAGCGCCACCTTGGTTGAAATCGACTGCCGCCGAACAGCCATTGCTTCAATTGATAGCCACGCGGCGCGTATTGATCGGGATCGGCACAGAGTGCCAGCCAGTCCTTCTGCTGCGCCTTGGAAGCCATGGTGAGATGGCGCACCGTCTCGGTATCGATCTCCTCGCGCCGATAGGCTTCGCGGATTTTGGGCAAGAGGTCGCCAAGCGCCAGAATGCGTTTGACCTTGAGATCAGTGATGCCGAAGGTCACAGCGATGTCGAGAACGGTGCGGCCTTGCCTGACAAGCCGCGAAAACGTCTCCCATTGCGATACTTCGTCAGGATCGAGGCGGGCGAGGTTTTCGATCAGCGAAACTTCCAGCGCATCGGCGTCGTCACCGTCCTCCATGATGGCGCAGGGCAAGGGATCGCCTTCGCCGCGCTCGTCGGCAAGCGATTTCGCGGCGAAATAGCGCCGCCTGCCGGCGACGATCTCGAAGGTTTCCGGCTGGCCGTTCGGCCGCACAAGGAGTGGCACCAGCACGCCGCGCGCACGCACGGAGGGCAGGATGTCGGATATGTCGGGCGCGCGTTTTCCATGGCGCATGTTGAGCGCGGAAATTTTGAGCTGATCCAAGGGAATGTGGGCAAGCTGCATGGTTACTCTCCTTTGCTTTGGTTAAGGTTGTCCCCGCCGTAGAGGCCGAAGGCCGGCACGGCGGGACGGTTTTTGCGCCTATCGGCGCTGCTGTTCCGCCGCTCGGGCGGAAGCTCGGAATGGGGCTTTGATAGGGCGTCTGCTGCCTGCCGCAGCAGTCGCTCGGCCTCGCTGACGTGGCCGCAAATGCGGGCGGCTTCGGCATAGACGGAGAGCGGAAAGCGCGCCTGGAAATGCAGGTCGCGCTCTATGCCGAGGCCAAGCGGACCTTTTACGGATGCAAGCTCGGCCAGACTGACGCTGCCAAGTTCGGGGAAGCCGAAGCCGAGATCGCAAAGACCGAAGAGCGTGTCGCCGTCGGCGTCGAGTTCGCTCAGAAGCCAGGTCGCGGCACCTGTCGGATTAAACAGTTTCACAACGGGAAAATGGTCGATGTCGGTGCCGGCGGCGCCATGGGCGAGCAGTCGTGCGCGCAGTGGATTGGTGATCAGGATCATGGAAAGACTCCTTGTCAGAACGGGTCGAGTTGATTTCTTGCGTCCGGCGGGAGAAAGGCTCCCTGGACCTTCCTCTGATCCGCCTCACCATTAAGAGGCCGACTTCGAGCAGCTTTGCGCCGCGCGCCGACACATCGGCGCGTCCATCAGGAGGGTTTGCCCGCGTGGTGATGGGCTGGACGCCAATGAGCATCTGCTCCTTTGCGGCGTCGGCTCGGTCGCGGCCAGTTGAGGATGCGCATCGTCATGCCGCAATCCCTTCTTGCGCCTCGCCTTCGGCATCGGCCTGAAGGCCAAGCAGGAAATCGGCGGCCTTCGAGGCGAGGCTGGCGGCACGGAAGATGGCGCGGTTGTCCTCGCGCAGCACCTTCAGCCATGAGCCGATGTAATCGGCGTGACGCACGATCGGCTCGATACCGAGATTGCCGCAGACGAAGGCGGCAGCGATTTCGGCGACCAATTCTTCACGCGCGTAGGCCTTGGAGCCGAACGAGCCGGAGAGGTCGCGAGCAAGCCGCGTCGGGTGGCCGGTCCAGTGGCCAAGCTCGTGAAAGCAGGTCCGGTAATAGTCGATCTGCTGATGGAACGCTGGCTGCGGCGGCACCTGAATGTGGTCGCTGCCCGGCATGTAGAAAGCGCGATCGCCGCCGACCCTGAAATCCGCACCGCTGGCGCGAATCAGGGTTTCGGCCTGCGGCACGATCTCGCACTGAGGCAGCGGCTCGGCGGGGGCATGGAGGGGTTCCGGAAGACTGTCGCACTGCGCGACATTGAAGACGGTAAAGCGTTTCAGAAAAGGCACGGCCTGTGGTGCATCGCCCTCGTGGCGTGCGCGCTCCTTCTCGTCCTTGGGGACAAAGCGGTCGGCATGCACGATGGTCGTGCCGCGCTCGCCTTTCCTGACATTGCCGCCCAGGGCAAGCGCCTGCCGGAAGGTCAGCCAATTCTGGCTGGGATAGCTGCGCTCGATGACGGCGCCCCACAGGATGAGGATATTGATGCCGGAATAGCTGCGGCCCGTGTATGCATTCCTCGGCACGCCGAGGCCTGCTTTTGCGCTGCCCCATGGCTTGACCCATGGCACGGTACCGCGCTCCAGCTCGGCAATGATGCGGTCGGTGATCTCCTGATAGAGGCTGGCGCCCGGGCGCCTGCCCTTGCCTGCGCCAGCCTCTCCGCTGGTGGTACGCTTGCTGTTTGCACGCATGTGTTATCCTCCGCTCACCAATCGCCGCGCCTTTCCCCGGAAGCGGGGTGGGCGGCGAGTCGCGACCGGAAGGGCCCGCCCAGTAGGCGGACCGCATCCGAAGGACCGGAACGAAGAGGAGGACCCTGAGCGGCACGCGAAGGGTTGCGGGCTGCCGCAGCGGGTCTAGAAGGGAGTGCCGCCCGCCCCGCGCCACCGGGAAAGGCCAACAGACAGCCCGCGCCGCCCGCAAGGGCGGCGGCCGTCACAGCCCGAAGGGCTGCCCACGCCAAGGGGCGAAGCCGAATGGCCGAGACCGCCTGAGCTTGCCGAAGAAAAGCGGGCTCGGTTCACGAGCACCTGGTGCGCGTCGTCAGGCGCGCGGGCGCGCGCCAAGTTTTTTCGCACATGGTCAGGCGGCGCAGTTACGTCGAGAACCCAAAGGCACCGCCGCCGTGCGCGCGGCTTCCTCCGAAAACCAGCGCTCGCCTTTCAACAAATTGAGGCATTGTCCTAGACAATATTCCTGTCCGGATCATGATAGATGCGGCGCGCCCGCTAGGACCGGAGGCTGGACAGAATCTCGCACGGATCAGCGTCAATGGCCGCAGTTATGTCGAGAAACTCGATGACGTCGAGACGCCGCTCTGCGCCCTCGTACTTGGCCACGAAGGATTGGGGACGACCAAGCTTGTCAGCCAGCTGCTCCTGGGTCAGGCCTTTGGCCTTGCGCAGCGAAACCAGCTGGGCCAGAAACCGCTGGTGGCGGGGCGATCGAAGGGATTTGGGCATGGAGGCGAACCGGTCGGGTAAAGACCGGATCAGCGACTAATCCCGGTTTCGGATTATCCCATTTTGGGATATACTGCGTGCGCTCACAGGCGAGGTTCGCAGGCATGAATGGACCAATGGGAACAGATGAGACTCGAAGCTCAACTTTGAGCGATGAAGTCCCCTGGTCGGAGAACCTCACGAGCTACGACAGGGAGCATTTCACAATCTACCTGCGGATCCTGGATGCCTGCGCCGACAATGCCAGCGAAAAGGAGATGGCCGAGCGCATTCTCGGCATCGACCCGTCCATTGACCCGGTCCGCGCCCGCAAAGCTCTTCGCAGCCATATCGACCGTGCGAACTGGATGGTGACGACCGGCTACAAGGAACTGTTCGCCGGCTGATGCACAACGCCCACTGCCACGTGTTTCGAGCAGGCAAGTCTCTGTAGCCAAATTCGGCAGCGCACGGCCGCGACAGCCGGCGCGGCGGGAGCGGTCACAACTGGTTCGCGTGCTGTTTGACTGCCATTTCCAGTGCTTGCATCGAAGGCACAGCCTTGGAGAAGAGGAAGCCCTGAGCGGTTCGGCAGCCAAGCTTGTGCAGGGTTTGCCGATCCGCCTCTGTTTCGACGCCCTCGGCCATGACCTCGATCCCGAGCATGTCACCGAGTTCGATGACCGATTTGACAAGCAGTCGGTCCTCTCGGGACTTGGCCAGGCCGCGAATGAAGCCCTGGTCTATTTTCACCTTGCGTATCCGACGGTCCTTGAGAGATGCCAAGGTAGAAAAGCCGGTGCCGAAGTCATCGAGCGCGATGGAAATACCGGCATGTGAAAGCCGTCCGAGCTTTTCATCCACTCTGTCCGGGTCCACCGGCGATTCTTCGGTAATCTCGATTTCGAACATCGTCGCAGGCAGGCCTCTTGCCGCCAGACCATCCAGAACCATGTCGTCGATATCGCCGGCTTCCAGTTCGCGAGGGGAAACATTCATCGCCACACGAATGTCACGACAGTCAGCTTTCACCAAGCCGTCGATAAAAGCACAACAGTCGGCGAATACGGTTTGCGTCAGCAGCTGAAGCATTCCGGTTTCGCGTGCGGCCGTGATGATTTCGGGTGGAGAGATGGCACCATGCGTCGGATGGGACCATCTCAGCAAGGCTTCAAAACCGACCACGGTCTCGGTTTCGAGTTTCACGATCGGCTGGAACCAAGGTTGCAATCTTCCCGTCTTTATCGCCGAATGAAGATCCCGTTCGATCGACTGGCGACGTTGCAGTTCCCTGTCGAGTTCGGCATCGAACAGGCAAAATTCGTTCCTGCCATGGCGCTTGGCCGTATACAGGGCGATATCCGCCCGCAACAACATTTCAGTCAGGCTCGGCGTCTGCGCCAAGTATATCCCTATCGATGCCCCGACCCGAACGGACGCGACCTCGATATAGGGGCGAGCAATTTTGGCTATGATATTGGAGGCGAGATCACTGGCAGAAAGCGAAGCTCTCGTTGAGGGAAAAACCAGCACGAATTCATCGCCGCCGATACGAGCGAGCGTTGAGCCTTCGGGTGCTTCCTGCTCTATGCGGCGGGCGATCATGACAAGCAGTTCATCACCGGTCCTGTGACCGTAGGTGTCGTTGACGGATTTGAAGCCGTCCAGATCAATCAGCATTGCCACGAAGGGGCCATCCGCGGTCTTGAACCGACCGATGGCGTGTTCAAGGCCCCGCCTGTTGAGAAGGGCGGTCAGATGGTCCTCCCTGGAGTTGCGCTCCATTTCCGACGCAAATCGCTCTGCCTCATGTCTCAGGCGGCTTGCTTCGCGGAAGCGCGCCTGCCCAACAAACGAAGCTCGGACCAACCCGCCCATGAAGAGCAGAACGGTGAAAGCCAGAATGTAGCGTTCAAAATTGCCTTTCGCCAAAAGGCACGCCACCGTGATGAGGAGTGGAGGTGTGATGAAGCTGGTCGCCGCCGCGGCATACGAACTGCCATATGTAACCGCACCAGCTGAAATGCCCGCCAGTATGACCAGATGCATCGGTGCTTGTGGTGTTGTGTATCCAACAGTCAGCACGGCCGGGAAGGACCATGCAAACCCTGCCAGAAGGGCAAGGACGCCAAACATGCGAAGGCGCGGCAAAACGCCAAGCAAATCCTGATGGCGCCCCGTTTCCTTCAGCTGAAAACGGGCGAGTGCAAGCCGGGCGGCATTTAGCGCATTGACGACCAGGAACCAGCTTGCAGCGACAAAGCCGCCGCCAGAAAGGGCCTGCACCGCGCAAATCAGGCCTGACAGGATCGCGCTTATCGGCATCGACACGAAGAGCCCGGCCCTCAGGTCAGCAAGCTGATCCTGACGGATTTTGGCCTCCAGCGATTCTTCTTCCTTTAGGGGTGCCATGAATGGACCAGCTTGCTTGCGTCGTTGTTCGCGAGGACCAAACCTATGCAAGCCCACTGAAGGACGGGTTAACTACCCAGCGAGGGTAACCAGTGCGCTCACCATGCTTCGGGTCACACCTTTGGCTTAGCATTGCCGAATCATCAAGGCTTCGCCCGCGCGCGCGCCTTGATCCGAATCATGCCATGATCGGCAACGTCACCAGGAGACAGCCTTGCCCCGCGACGACGCGCGCCAGCAAGACAGGGAAGCCTCGCCGAGACAGCGTTCCAGAGCGGCAGCGCTCTGTGCGATTCACCGCCTGAGCATGGCCGAAATGCCATGGCGGACAAAGGGAAGATGTTGGGCAAAGCGGAGCCCAGCATGTCTTGCAAGCCGTGCCGCCGGGTGCTCGCTTGAGTAGAGACCGACAAGCATGTTGGTGGCATGATAGAGCGGCCCCGCCGACAGCCGCAGCCGGCTTTCGTATCTGCCGAGCATGTCGGGATCGGCAATGTCGCGGCGGGCGCGACATGCTGTCAGTATTTTATGAGCGAGTTGCTTCTGGCCGCTGAGGCCGATGTTGAAGCCATGCGCGGTCACCGGGTGCATGCCGATGGCAGCATCGCCGATCAGTGCCGCACTCGGAGCCGAGAACTTGTGCGCCCAGGTCGTGACCAGCGGATAGGCATGGCGGGTGCTTGCCAGGGTCATCTGCCCGAGGCGTCCTCGACACCGGTTCATCAATTCCATGCGGAACAATTCGTCGTCGAGAGCAGACAGTCTGTCGGCCTCGCTTGAGCGCAAAGTCAGAAGCAGCGACGACACGCCTTCCATGAGCGGCAACATCGCTATGGTCTGATGGTGGTCGAACCATTCGACCGCGATCTGGTGATGGACGCGCTCGTGCCTCACTCGGCAAATCAGCATGGAGTGGCCAAGCGGATGGACGGTGGCGCCAATGCCGAGCAGGTCGCGCATCGCGGACAAACGCGAATCCGCTGCTACGAGCAGCCGAGCGGCCAATTGCCTGCCATCAGAAAGCGTTATGACCGCCTCGTCTTCGCTATTTGTTGCATTGACGACCGAGTTGCCGCACAGGAGCCGGGCATGATCCTGGAAGTGGACAATTTTGAACAGGGCATCGCGGATCCGACAATTTGGGACCAGAAATCCGAGTGGTTCCCCAGATCCGCTGGGAGCATCGAAGCTCAGGGCGAAAGGGCTGGATCCGTTGAGCACGCGCGCGCCATGAAGCGGTGATTTGTCCGATGCGGGGATGGCATCCCAGGCGCCGAGCTCGCGAAGGATTCTCACTGATGCGTGGGTCAGCGCGATCTCGCGACCGTCGAAAGCCGGATGCGCCAGGCTGTCGAGCGACTGCCGTTCAACCACTGCCACCTTGAGTCGGCTCCAGGCGAGCGATGCTGCGAAGGCAAGTCCGACCGGCCCAGCTCCGACGACAATGATGTCGAATGTGTCGACATAGCCGGCCATCAGCGTGCCGCCATAGCGGCTATCTTCGATACGAAGCGCTCTTGAAGCATCGCAATCACCCACGGTTTGCCGCTCATCTCCCCAACTCGATAGACATGCGTTCTCCGTTGGAAGCCTGGTCAATGAAACCATGCCGATGAAGAGATAACGCTGATCTGGATCAACCAGGCTCGACAAACCCGGCAGCGGCGGGTTCACGGTCGAGTGGTCGATTGCCGTGAAAACGTCTGCATGTCTGGGCATTCTGAATGGTCGGCTTCCCAATCGCGTGCCCCTCCTGGCCAAAGGTTCGGCAACGCATTGTGGCTGATCCGTTCTTCGCACGCGCGCCGATATCGTCATGACGCGGGCAATCGCCAGCAAAGATTCGGTCGACTGACGACCAGCATCCGCACAGTCGTTGGCGCCGCCAACCGGTTCAGCCTCGGGCTCTTCCCGATCGATAAGGACCCGCTCGGCGGAGCCGTCGAGATCTTCGTATTGGCCGCTCTTCAAGATCCACAGGAAGCCCCGGTCCAAGCCCCACCAAAACAGGCAGCGGCCATCGCATTTCCGTCAGGACGGGCGTCTTGCTGCCGACAGCGTGCTCTCCGACCATAACGCGCTAGACGCCGAAGGAACTCGCCGACGGCCTCATGTCCAAATGATGTGGGAAGGGAGCAAACCAAAGGGACTCTGCTTGGCGTCCCCGCTTTTTTCGCAGCTATGAAACCATCACTGAGAACGGATCCGTACTGAGGAGGAGGCCGTCCTTGACTTGCCCGACGCCGGCAACCTTCTCAGCCGCAACGATCGCTGCCTTCCGTTGACGCTCGTCGACAATCGTCCCCTTCAGTTCGACAACGCCGTCGCTGACCCACACATCGATCAAGTCCCACCGCTCCAGGTTTGTGGCTGCAGTTCGGCAAGGATAGCCTTGCGGATCAGTTCGTCATCGGGTGGCGTGGTTCCCTGTTTCGGCATGGCGGATCAGGACAAGCAGCAAATCAGTTCGCGTGATGATGCCGACGACCCTTTCCCGATCGACAATCGGGACATTGTTGATGCGGTGTTGCATCATGAGGTCGACAGGAGGCGCCGAGATGAGGTGTGTGGTCATCACCTGATGGATGATCCGTCCATTCGAGCGCACACATAGTCATTGGCGGTTGTGCCCGGGCCAAGATCAAGCTCCAGCCATCGCGGACGCACACGCTGGGTTCCGAGTTCCTCTCGGCGCAAGAAGTCGCTTTTGCTTACAATGCCAACCAAGGTGCCGTCGCTGGTCGTTACTGGCAGGCAGCTGACTTTGCTTGAAAGCATGACCGCTTAGGCGATCGTCGCGTTCGCATGCGACCGCGGCGCGTTGATCTGAGTCACTTGGAACGAGTGGCATTCTCCGCGCCGTCGTCGCTGTCGATGAGAATGCGCTCCGCCGCGCCATCGAGATCCTCGTACTGGCCGCTTCTCAACGCCCAAAGGAAGCCGGACAGGCCGAGTGCGCCAAGGAATAGCGCTACGGGGATGAGGTAGACGAGCGTCGTCATGACGATTGAGCCAAGGCGCCGGCCCGCGCGGGCCTGTCTTGCCGCGCAATTGCGGACGACGCACCCGTTGCGAAGCCTTGCAGACGCATGGCATTTCCAACCACGAGCAATGACGAGGCTGACATCGCGACCGCGGCGATAAGAGGCGTAACATGGCCCAGAATGGCGATCGGCACGGCAACAGCATTATAAACGATCGCAATTGTTATGTTCTGTCGGATCAGGCTTCCCGCCTTGCGCGATACGTCAACAGCCAGCGGGACCGCCAAGAGGCTTTCGCGCAGGAAAACGAAGTCGGCTGCATTGCGGCCAATGTCGGCGGCGGTGGCGGGTGCGATCGAGACATGCGCAGCGCTCAGCGCCGGCGTATCGTTGAGCCCGTCGCCAACCATCAGAACCTTGTGCCCGTCCCTCGCCAGCGTCTCGATGCGTTCAACCTTGCCGGACGGCAGCAGGCAGGGAACGAAATCATCGACACCAAGCCCGTCCGCAACCTCGGCGCAGGCTTTCGCGGTGTCGCCCGACAGCATCTCCACGCACATACCAGCGTTGTGCAGTTGATCGATGGCTGCCCTGGCGTCGACGCGCAGCGCATCCTCGAAATCGAAGGTCGCGACAATGATCCCGTCTTTCGTCAGAACCGTCCCGCCATAGCCATGTCTGCCTTCGCGGCCGGTGCGGGCTTTCCATCCTCCGCGTCGACCCAGCCGCCAGGTGCTACCGGCGGCAGCGGCTTCGATGCCGAATCCCGGCTGCTCGGTGACGGCATCGAATTTGTGCTGCCCGCCAAGGCGGGCAAAGCCGGCTATGGCCTTTGAAAACGGGTGACGCGAGTGCGCAGCCATGTCTCCCGCGATTGCCAGCATGGCCGGATCAATCGAGTCCGCATTGACCAGCCGGGGCTGGCCGAGGGTGAGCGTTCCGGTCTTGTCGAACACCGCTCTATCAATCGTCGCCAGGCGCTCCATGGCCGAACCGTCCTTGACCATGATGCCGTTCTCGAACAGGCGCCGCGCCGCGACCACCTGGACGATCGGTACGGCGAGGCCGAGCGCGCACGGGCATGTGATGATGAGAACGGCAATGGCGATGGTTATCGCCCGGTGCCAGTCACCGGTCGCCGCCATCCAGCCAAGGAAGGTCGCGAAGGCGGTCAGATGAACCACCGGGGCATAGAGCGCTGAAACACGATCGGCGATCCGGCGATAATGCGCGCGGCCGCCCTCTGCGGCTTCCATGAGCCGAACCATTTCCGCCAGAAACGAATCTTTCGCGGCGGCTGTCGCCTCGATCGTCAGCGGGCCGGTTAGGTTGAGGATACCGGCCTGAACGGCTTCGCCTGCTGCAACGCTTCGAGGCGTGCTCTCGCCGGAAACCAACGAGCAGTCCAGATCCGAGGCCCCTTGAATGATCTTGCCGTCGACGGGGATTCTCTCGCCGGCAGCGATCAACAGCAGCATGCCAAGTTCGATCTCGCCAACCGGCAGATAGTCGCGTGCACCATCGCCGCGCAGCACCATGGCGCCACGTGCGGCCAACTGGGACAGGCCTTTCACGGCGGTCCGGGCACGTTCGCGCATGACATGATCCAACGTGCGGCCGATCAGGAGGAAGAACAGCAGCGACACCGATGCGTCGAAATAGGCGTGGTCGCCATGGGTGATCGTCTCATAGAGGCTCATGGCGTATGCCAGCGACACCCCGACCGCGATCGGCACGTCCATGTTCATGCGACCGTGGCGCAACGCATTCCAGGCCGAGCGGAAGAAGATGCCGCCGGCGAAGGCGAGTGCAGGGATGGCGATAAGCGCCGAGACCCAGTGGAACAGATCGCGTGTCGCGCCTTCGGCACCGGACCAGACCGAGACCGAAAGCAGCATGATGTTGCCCGCCGCAAAGCCCGCAACAGCGACGGCGCGGATGAGCTCCGAGAGCGTCTTGTCCTTTGTATCGGTGTCGGCTTCGAACAGATGTGTCTGGTAGCCCAGGCGTCCGAGGATAGCGACGAATGGCGGAACGTCGTCGCCGCGCCAGCGGATAGACACCCGCCTCGTTGACAGGTTGACGCGGGCGGCTTCGACATGATCGAGCTTTCCCAATGCCGTCTCGATAGTCTGAATGCAGGCACCGCAGCGAACAGCCGGTATCGAAAGCTCGGTCTGATGAAGGTCGTCGCCAAGTGATCGGCTCGCCAGCTTGATTTCCTGGCTGGACGGCAGGGCCGAGGTCACGCTGACCATATCCAGCGCCATTTCAGCACCTGGCGCACAACAGCTCATTGCAGCGCTCCATGGGAAATCACGATCCTGCGCACGTCGCGATACGGTTTATCCAGGCCGGCATCGGCGTCGACTTCGACGATCCAGACACCATCCTTCGGCAAATGCTGGGCGGCGAATTCCTGACCCGAGGCGAGGACGAGCTTGATGGATTCATCCTCTTTTTCGTAAGCGGGATGGCGAAACAGCGCCTTCACGCCATGCAAGGGAACCGGTTTGCCGGCGGCGTCGATGAGGCCGTAGCGGACTTCACCCGATGCGATGGTCAGCTTGCCGGTCCAGCCGAGGGCTGCCTGCGCCCGCCCTTCCTCGGCCTTCCTGTTGAACTGCTGGCTCGCCACATAGGTGTTTTCGACGACCAGGCCGGTCCAGCTCGTGTTGGCAAGCGTCGCCATGGTCAGATTGACCGCGATGACCACACCGAAAAAGGCCAGGATGATGGCCAACATGTGCCTGCCGGTAAATTCGCGGGTTTTTTGTGTTCTGGCGCTCATCTGGCAGTCTCCGGCGCGTTGAAGGTGGCGGTGTACTCGTTCGACTCGAAGCTGGCTCTGTCCTCGACGCGGAACTTGAAGGTCTGTGCCGGAGCGCGGATCTGGTCCGCCGGCTGGCGAACGAAGACCCTCAGCATTTTCAGGCGGTCGGGTTCGACCGGAATGGTGAAGGAACGGCCTGCGGGGATGTCGTCGCCGACGACGACCATGTCAGCGCCTTCAAGGCCCTGCATGGTTACGACGATCGTCCTCGGCTCGGGGATCATGTTGAGCAGCTTGACGGTGTAGCCGTTGCGGATCGAGCCGTCGGAGAGCGTCACGAATTGTGGATTGCGGTCGTGCAGGACATTGATTTCGAGCCGGTCGCGCGTCAGCAGCGAGTAGAGGAGGCCCAGGCCGATCAGCGACCACATAGCCATGTAGACATAGGTGCGTGGCCGAAAGATCTTGCGGATGTGGAAATGCGCCGCTCTGTCCGAAAACAGGCCGTCATCCGTCCTGACCAGCGCCGGATTGACTGAGCTGGACCCGCCTGCAGTCGCCAGCATCATGTTGGCGTTGTAGTCGGAGAGCGTCGCATAGGCGATCAGCCCACGCTCCTTGCCGAGCTTGTCCATGACGCCGTCACAGGCGTCGATGCAGAGCGCGCAAGTGATGCATTCGAGCTGCTGACCATCGCGAATGTCGATCCCCATCGGGCAGACCGCGACACAGGCATTGCAGTCGACGCAGTCGCCCACGAGCTGGCCTGCGGCCAGCACCTTCTTGGCGTGGCGCGAACGCGGTTCGCCGCGCCAGTCATTGTAGGTGACAGTGAGGGAATTTTCATCGAGCATGGCCGCCTGGATGCGGGGCCACGGGCACATATAGGTGCAGACCTGTTCGCGCATCAGACCGCCGAACGTGTAGGTGGTAGCCGCCAGAACCGCGACGGTGATGTAGGCGACAGGCGCTGCCGTGCCGGTGAAGAGTTCGCCGAGCAGCGTCGGCGCGTCAGCGAAATAGAAGATCCAGGCGCCGCCCGTCAGCGCGCCTATGATCAGCCAGATGGCGTGTTTCGATACCCGCAGCACGAGTTTGCGGGGGGTCCAGAGACCGGCATCAAGCTTGATACGAGCGTTGCGGTCGCCCTCTATCGCGCGCTCGACGACCAGGAACAGGTCGACCCATACGGTCTGCGGGCATGTGTAGCCACACCAGGCACGGCCGACAGTCGACGTGATCAGGAAAAGACCGACGCCGGCCATGACCAGAAGGCCGGCGACATAGTAGAATTCCTGCGGCCATATCTCGATGAAGAAGAAATAGAAACGCCGGTTAGCGACATCGAGCAGCACGGCCTGGTCCGGGCTAAACGAGCCCCGATCCCAGCGCAGCCACGGCGTCAGATAGTAGATGCCGAGCGTGACCGCCATCACCAGCCATTTGAACTGGCGAAAGCTGCCCGAGGCCCGCTTCGGGAAGATCTTCTTGCGCGCAGCGTACATTGGCTGACGCACCTTGGCGGAGTTGACCGGCGTGGGTTCGATCCTTTCTATTTGCGTGTTATCAAGCACGAGAAGCTCCAGTCACCAGCGACGATTTCGCCGGAAACCGACTCATCGGTTCTGGATGATGCCGAGGCCCGGCTTGCGCCGGGCCTCGTCGCTTGGCGGGAGGGGGAGGACGAGAATAGGCTTCTGCTCCTATTCTCCGCCGCCAAGCGAATGGATGTAGACCGCCAGTTCCTTGACCTTGGTCTCGCCGAGGCGCGCGCCCCAGGCCGGCATCACGCCCTGTTTCGGCGCGGTGACCTGGGCGGCGATGGCCGCTTCGCCTGACCCGTAGAGCCAGATGGCGTCGGTCAGATCTGGAGCGCCGAGTTCCTTGTTGCCTTTTGCATTGTCGCCGTGACAGGCCACGCAATTTTCGGCGAAGACCTTGGCGCCGGGCGCGACCAACGATTGATCGCCGACAGTGCCGGACAGGCTGGCAACGTAGGTGCTGACCTGTTTGATCTGATCGGCGGTGATGATGTCGCCAAAGGCCGGCATTTCCGACAGGCGCGTAGCCGGGTCGGAGGCGAAGCGGATGCCATGAGCGATCGTCTGCTGGATCTGGTCCACCTCGCCGCCCCACAGCCAGTCGTCGTCATTTAGGTTCGGAAAGCCCTTGGACCCCTGGGCGCCGGAACCGTGGCACTGCACGCAATTGACCTTGAACGCGGCGGCGCCGGCAGCGACGGCGAATTCGCGCAGCGTGTCATCCGCAGCAATCTCCGAAACACTTTTCGACTCTATTGCGGCGACATATTTGCCCTTTGCCGCTTCGGCCGCGGATAACTCGTTCTTGACTTCGTTGCGGCTGGAATAGCCAAGTACGCCCTTTGTCGCGGAGTGCAACAGCGGCCATGCCGGGTAGGCAATTGTGTAACCGATCGCCCAGACTATGGTCATGTAGAAGGTGATGACCCACCAGCGCGGGAGCGGGTTGTTGAGCTCGCGAATGCCGTCCCACTCATGACCGGTCGTCGAGATGCCGGAAACCTCGTCAATGTGATCGCTGCTCATGATCAGTCCTCCTTCAGAGGAATTTGAGCTGCTTCGCCGGCTTGCCTGCGGCTGCCGGGGCGAAGTGCAAAGGCAACGGATCCGATGAAGAAAAGAGCGATGGCAAGCAGGCCCCAGCTGTCAGCAAACTCCCGCATGAAATTGTACGTCATCGCCATTGTCCTCAGCGGTAGCCGGCGGTCTCATCGTAGTTCTTGAAATCGACAAGCGTGCCGAGCATCTGGAGATAAGAAACCAGGGCGTCCATTTCGGTGACTTGCTGCGGATCACCGTCGAAATCGCCGATCCTGGCCTTGGGGTAGCGGGCCTCGAGGCCGGACGTGTCGGCATTGGGATCAGCCTGCGCCATCAAATCAGCATTGGCGTTAGCGACCATGTCGTCGGAGTAGGGAACGCCGACGCGCCTGTTGGCAACCAGATGCGTCGAGAAATCCTTCACCGCGATCGGCGTATCCTTCAGAAAGCCATAGCTCGGCATGATGGATTCCGGCACCACGGAACGAGGGTCCGTGAGGTGCTCGACATGCCAAAGATTTGAGTAGCGATCGCCAACCCGAGCGAGGTCCGGTCCAGTGCGCTTCGATCCCCACTGGAAGGGATGATCATACATCGACTCGGCCGCCAGGCTGTAATGCCCATAGCGCTCGACCTCGTCACGGAACGGGCGGATCATCTGGCTATGGCAGAGATAGCATCCCTCACGCACATAGATGTTGCGCCCGACGAGTTCGAGCGGCGAGTAGGGCCGCATGCCTTCGACCTTCTCGATCGTGTTGTCGAGATAGAAGAGCGGCGCGATCTCGACGATGCCGCCGATTGTCACGACCAGCAGCGACCCGAGGAGAAGAAGTGTAGCGTTCTTCTCGATGACCGCGTGTCTGTTCATCAACCTCATTTTCTGTCTCATCATCGCGCAAGCTGGAGGGCGGGAACGGAGCCGGGCATCGGATCCTCCTCGCGCCGGTAGCCAAGGATGGTCATGGCGATGTTCCAGGCCATGATCAGGGCGCCGGACAGGTACATGGCTCCGCCGATGGCGCGCATGATGTAGTAGGGGTGCATGGCGGCCACGGTTTCGGCGAAGGAGTAGACTAGGAAGCCCTGCTCGTCGTATTCGCGCCACATCAGGCCCTGCATGATGCCCGATACCCACATCACCGCGGCGTAGACGACGATTCCGAGGGTCGCCAGCCAGAAGTGCCAGGTGACGAGCCGCAGCGAATAGAGCCGCTGGCGGTTCCAGAGCTTCGGCACCATGTAGTAGAGCGCGCCGAACGAGATCATGCCGACCCAGCCGAGTGCGCCCGAATGAACGTGGCCAATGGTCCAGTCGGTGTAGTGGCTAAGAGAATTGACCGTCTTGATCGACATCATCGGGCCTTCGAAGGTCGACATGCCGTAGAAGGCGATGGCCATCACCATCATGCGGATGATCGGATCGGTGCGGAGCTTGTCCCAGGCGCCGGACAGCGTCATCAGGCCGTTGATCATGCCGCCCCATGACGGCATCCACAGCATGATCGAAAACACCATGCCGAGCGTCTGCGCCCAGTCGGGCAAAGCGGTGTAGTGCAGGTGATGCGGCCCGGCCCAGATGTAGAGAAAGATGATTGCCCAGAAATGGACGATCGACAGGCGGTAGGAATAGACCGGCCGGTTCGCCTGCTTGGGCACGAAATAATACATCATGCCGAGAAAGCCGGCGGTCAGAAAGAAGCCCACGGCGTTGTGGCCATACCACCATTGCGTCAGAGCGTCCTGGACCCCGGAGAAAGCCGAATAGCTCTTCGAGCCCAGGTAGGAGGCGGGCATGGAGAGGTTGTTGACCACATGCAGCATCGCGATGGTCACGATGAAGGACAGGTAGAACCAGTTGGCGACGTAGATATGCGGTTCCTTGCGCTTCAGGATCGTGCCGAGGAACAGGATGAGATAGGCGACCCAGACGATGGTCAGCCAGATGTCCACATACCATTCGGGCTCGGCGTATTCGCGGCTCTCCGTGATGCCGAGCAGGTATCCGGTTGCGGCCATGACGATGAAGAGCTGGTAGCCCCAGAACACGAACCAGCCGAGATCGCCGCCGAACAGCCGGGCGCGGCAGGTGCGTTGCACGACGTATAGTGACGTGCAAAGCAATGCGTTGCCGCCGAAAGCGAAGACGACTCCCGACGTGTGAAGCGGGCGCAGGCGACCGAAGTTGAACCAGGGCTGGATGTTGAGATCGGGGTAGGCAAGCTGCAGCGCGATGACCACGCCGACCAGCATGCCGACGACACCCCAGAACATGGTGGCGATGGCGCCATAGCGGATTGGCCCGTCCATGTAAGCGGACGGGTCGATCGGCGCGGCAGGCTTGAACTCAGTGTTGCGCAACAGGATCGCAGTGAAGCCAGCCAAGGCGAAGAACAAGACCCACATATGCTGGCGAAAGGGTTCATCCACCCCAGCGCCAGCGGCCACCAAAGCCGCGAATGCGAACAGGCTTAGAAGCACGATTTCTTTGCCGAATTTCATCGCAAGCCCCGATTTCCAATTCCGGCGGATGCCAAACCGCGGTGCCTTATTGCGCAGCCGTCGCCTGCTCGCCCTGATCCATGTCAGAGCCGCACCATTTTGCTTGGAGCAGCATCGAGTTCGGTGCGATCAGACTGTGCCGAATGTGGAAGTGCAGCAGCGGCCGCCGGTTTATGGACAGGCCCGGCGTCCCCAGTTGGGGCCCGGGTATGGAGGCGATCGCGGGCGTGTGGGCAAACGCACCTTCTGTGACGCTGGTAAGCAGGCCGATGCCTTACCGAACGTCGATCGTTTCAATGCTTTGGAACAGCCAGCGCCAGCGTTGCGCTGCCTTCGTTACATTTATGGTTTGGACGGCGATTTTCGCCTGCGTATGAGGCATATTGACTTCGGCCAAGTGTGGATGCTTCGCCGACGCATACGAACGGGCTGTCGCTACGCGATTTCTTCTGAGCCCAACGCGAGCATGCCCTGCCCCGAATGGAGTAAATGGCGTGGGCCATGCAGCTTCGTGTCATTCAAACGGCTGTTGCGCCTCGGCCGCCGCAGCGCCGTTCCAGCCGGCTCATGCTGTCCACGGTGACGCGGCGGTTGTTCTCGATCCGAATCACGCCGTCCATTCTCAGGCTGGTCAGCTGACGGCTCACGGTCTCGTTTGTGATTCCAAGGAAATCAGAGATGTCGGCACGCGTCATCGGCAGCTCGAAGCACGCCGACCTAGCCGCCGGGTCAACATTGGAGTCGATGTTCCGGGCAATCATGAGGAGAAAGCTCGCCACCTTCTCTGGTGCGGTCTTGCGCCCCAGAGTCACCATCCATTCGCGGGCCTCGTCAAGTTCGTTCAGCGCCTGCTTGAGCAGGCGATGCACAAATTCCGGTGACTGCTTCATCATCCGTTCGATGGCCGCTCTCGGAAACGAGCATAGCGAGACAGCTGTTGCCGCTTCCGCATTGATCGCACTTTTCATCTTGAAGGGCCGTCCCAGAAAATCCGGCGCGAACTGGAGACCGACGATCTGCTGGCGGCCGTCCGAAAGGCCCTTCGTGAGCTTCACCACGCCTGAAAGCACGTTTGAATAACAGTCGACCGCCTCGGCGTCGCCGATCAGTTCGACCCCCGGCTCGATATTGTGCCGCGACGACGTCTTGGCGAGCTGAGCCAAATCGTCTGGCTCGAGCGCGCCACAGACACCGCGGCGCCGTGCCTCGCAAGGCAGGCAAAGAACGGGAATGCCGGAACTGTGAATATCCTGCCGTAATGTCATTCGATCGCTCTACCGGTCCAGTGCGGGCAGGATAGCAATCCACGGTAGAAAAATCCTTGCGGCAGTTTGTCCGTGCTGAAGGTTGATCGAAATCAGGGCTTAGGCTCATCCAAGCATCCACAGTTCGGGCGACGCAAACACGGTGGACCACGACATGCGACAAAAGCTAGCTGCCAGACTTGGCGAGAACGTCCCGCGCTATACCAGTTATCCGACTGCGCCCCATTTCCATGCGGGGGTCGATGCCGTCGTTTGCCGAGGCTGGTTGGAGGCGCTCGAAGGTGGTGACGAGATATCGCTTTACCTGCATATTCCCTATTGCGACAGGCTCTGCTGGTTCTGCGCGTGCCATACCAAACAGACGCGCGACTACGAGCCGGTGGCCGCTTATCTGCGCTCGCTGTATGCGGAGATCGCGACGGTTGGCGGCCTTGTTGCCGGCAAGGGGCGAGTTCGCGCGGTTCATTTCGGCGGCGGTTCCCCCACGATGCTGGAGCCCGTGGACATCATGATGCTGGGCACGGTGCTGCGGGACAATTTCGATTTTCTTGGCGGTGCGACGATCAGTGTCGAGGTCGATCCGAACGATACGGACGAGGCCCGCCTCGATGCGCTTGCCGAAACCGGCATGACCCGTGCGAGCCTCGGCGTCCAGGACTTCGATCCGAAGGTTCAGAAGACAATCAACCGCGAGCAGAGCTTTTTGCAGACGAAACTCGTAGTCGATGGCGTTCGTTCGCGCGGCGTTGAATCCGTCAATCTCGATCTGCTCTATGGCCTGCCACACCAGACCAGGGAGAGCGTCTCTTCCACGGTCGCGCAGGCGTTGACGTTGGAGCCGAATAGGATAGCCCTTTTTGGCTATGCTCATGTGCCGTGGTTCAAGAAACATCAGACCATGATTGATGAGGCCTGGTTGCCAGGGCCGGAGGAGCGGTTTGCCCAATCACAACTGGCAGCCCACGCTATTCTTGACCAAGGATACCAAGCAATCGGGCTCGACCATTTCGCCAAACCAGGCGATGCTCTGGCCCTTGCCGCCCGCGCCGGAACACTGCACCGGAACTTTCAGGGTTACACTGACGATTGCTGCGAAACCTTAATCGGGCTCGGCCCGTCATCCATCAGCCAGTTTCGCCAGGGCTACGTCCAAAACATGGCCTGGACCGCCGAGTACGGACGCATGGTCGCGGATGGCGGGCTGGCCGCTGTTCGGGGTATCGCGCTTTCGGACGACGATCGGCTCCGTGGCTGGATCATCGAGCGGCTGATGTGCGACTTCGCCTTCTCGGCGATCGATCTGGTGGAACGCTTCGGCGAAGCCGGCCAGAGGCTCCTCCTTCAGTCGAGTTCCATGGCCCTCCACGATGCGGTTCGATTGCTTGAACTTGATGGCGACAGATTCGTTGTGCCGGCTGAAAGTCGCCCTTTCGTCCGAAGCATCGCGGCCAGGTTCGACAAATATTTCGAAACTGGAACGGCCAGGCACTCGGCGGCAGTGTGAGCACCGCAGAGGAACGGTCATGGCTCTCACTCGATCGTGGACCGCGGTACGTTTGTTGATCGGCGACCGTCGTATCGAGACAAGATTCGGAGCGGACCAGACGCGTCTTGGCGCAGCGACGATATCGTCCGCTCGAGCCCTGCCTGTCAGATCATGGTTGTCGGCGACAGCTCCCTTCGACCTGAACCACCCGTTCACCCGAATTCTGCCGGCGCAGTTCTAGTGGAAAGGGCCTGGCTTAGACGGCTCTCTTGTTACCCCAGAGCACAACGTGCAGCTGCGGTAGCACGCGGGCCTCGAACCATCTGTCGCGGGTCACGCTGTCAACCAGCCACTCCATCCGCTTCAATATTCCGTCAAGGTCGACAGGCGCGTCATCATTTGTGGGGTGTGGCGGCGTGTGATTGCCGGGCTGCAGATAGATCGGAAGTTGCGGAAATTGCGCAGCGGCGTCTTTCGCGTAGGTGTAGTCCCTCTCGTCGAAAACAATGAGCTTGAGCACGACTTGGGGCTTGCCTTGTGCCGCCTGGAGGCACGCCTCGACAGCGGCCCAATCTGTCGTCATTTGGCTTGACGGCGGCTTTGGGCTGAGGATCAGCACGTCAAGCCGCTCAAACCAGTCCCTGGCAAGCGACCCTTGGGTTTCCAGGGCAAAACGGTAACCGTCACCATGGCCCCGGTCGATGAGCGCGCCGAGCGGCTGGATGGCCGGATTGCCGCCTGATAGCGACACCATCAGCGGGCGGCCACCGGAAAGGGCAAGCACATTTTTCCACACCGCGCCAACGGACATCATCTCCCATTCATGGCGGAATTGATTGTCCACAGCATGGAGGCTGTCGCACCAGGAACAGCGATAGTCACACCCGCCGGTTCTGACGAAGATCGTCGGCAAACCTATGAGCACGCCCTCGCCCTGGATCGTCGGCCCGAAAATCTCGCTAACGCGGATTGCGGGATGAGTATTCGTCATGGCCGGTATTCCGCCCAGGTTTTCGGCGTTTCGCTCACCCGCACGGCCGCGGTTTCGCTCAGGCGTGCCTTGCACCAGTCGTAGAAATGTCTGGCCAGATATTCCGCCGTGACTTGCTCGTGTCCCAGCACGTCGTTGAGATGTCGATGGTCGAAGCTCTCGTCGATGTAGCGTTTGAATGGCGCCAAGTCGTGGTAGTCGCGCACGAAGCCGTGATCGTCCAGTCCATCCGCTGAAAGCTCCACTTCGACGATGTAGTTATGTCCGTGCAGGCGCGCGCATTGGTGATCGGGTGGCAATGAGGTGAGCTGATGCGAGGCTGAGAAGTGGAATTCCTTGGTGATGCGGAACATTACGCGGTGGTCCTTCGCAGCGCTCCGAGCCAGAAGTCGGAGTCCTCATACTCGGTTGGGTCCGGGTGCCCAGCGATGTGAAACGCCTCACGCCGCTCGACGCAGGTCCCGCACCTCCCGCAATGACGCTCGGCGCCCTTGTAACAGGACCAGGTCTGCGCAAACGGCGTGCCGTATGTGGCTCCATCCGTAACAATGTCCGCCTTCGTCAGGTTCACATAGGGTGCATAAAGGCGAATCTGCGCGTAGCCGTCGAGCGCGTGGTCCTGCATCATCTGGAAAGCGTCGATGAAGGCCGGACGGCAATCGGGATAGACAACGTGATCCCCACCATGCACGGCCGTCGCCACTGCGTCAGCGTCTTGCGCTGCGGCGAGGCCGAAGGCAATGGCCAACATGATGGCGTTCCGGTTGGGCACCACCGTTATCTTCATCGTGTCTTCGGCATAGTGCCCGTCGGGCACGTCCACATTGTCGGTCAGCGCGGAGCCGGAAAGGCCGCCGCCGATCTCGTGGATATCGATGATTCGCTGCGGGACACTCAGGCGCTCCGCGCAAAGGGTGGCGAAGCCCAATTCCTTCCTATGCCGTTGGCCGTAATCGAACGATAGCAGGCCGGTAAGCTGGTGCTCCGCTGCTACCTTGTGGGCAAGAGTAACGGAATCCAATCCGCCGGAGCAGACGACGAGAGTCTTCATCGTTGGGTCCTTTAACCGGGTAGGCTGCGACCGGAGATTTCTCTGCGCTCCAGTACTTCAGGAAAACCCTTTTGTGAAGTGAACGGAGACCAATTCGTGCGCTTGCGTGCGATGCGCAAAAAAGCCTTCGCGGTGAGCTGCAAGGACACGGACTGGCGAGACGTCACCCTTCCGCGGAATGCTCAAAGTCGAACGCTTCTCGGGGACAAAGTTCTCGACGAGCAGAGCCTGGCGGGCCCGAGCGCCGAGCGACGCCATTGCAACGGTTTCGGGGTACAAAGCCGAGATGGGCTTGCCGCAAACAGCTCACTTACCAGGGATGTTCAGCGATGCCGAAATCCAGATATCGGGATGGATTATGAGATCAATTGTCGCGACAGCTTTGGCTGGCCTGCTCCTCGCGTTTCGTAGATACAGCGCATTCCACTTCAGGATCATTTTGATGAGCACGCCCTCAATGGATGACCGGCGAACCCTGAGTAACCGGTCGTGAGCCGACATCTGTGAACAAGCGGTGTGGTCGATTGCAATCACCCATGTCTTGCGCACAGGTACCTTATGGCAGTGGATGAACTGAACTTGATGGTTTTACACATGGCAGTCGAAAGCGTCCGCTCGCTCTCGTTGAGCTTCGCTGAAAAAGCCGCCGAGATAGCCACCAGGAGCCGCGGCATCCTGCTTTTCGACGTGCGGATCGACGGTGACGCGCAGGTCCAGCGGGTCGCAGCCATCCGATATCACGGCGGCCAATTCGGCGTGCTGGCGTTAGACGGACACGGCCTAGTTACCCACTATTGCATCGTTAACGGTATGTTCTCACATTACATTGCGGCCTTGGAGAGCTGGCACAGGATGCCCCTGTCGATGCAGGCCAAGATGGATGCCAACGGCAATGCCCGTCTCTTCGTAGCGGCGTTGCGGGATGCCGGACATATGCTGGGCACCTAGCATTTGGCCAGAATGCATCTCTGAATTTGCAAGTGCATCATTGCGATGGCGCCGGCATGATCGTCATGCTCGAAAAGGGCTGCGGCGGCCGCGGCAAAGCGGTCGCCGCGATGATGGTGTCAACGGCGTTGCATCGATGCGAGCGTTTAGAATAGAACAGAGGTCTCCTCCTGGCATCGAGCGCATGCAAGGAGCTACGCAAGCGCAAATGTATCAAGTATTTTGAAGGGACGACCCCTCATGCATATGTTAGCTGCGATGCACGGGCGGCATAAGCCTCGTTGCCATCTAGAGCGGTTCGCATTTAGGTTGACTTGTAGCCTGCGCTTTCGATGTAGTTGTTGCATTCGTTTGGGGTGACGTCGTCGAGGGTGCTGGCGATG